>JAJDBZ010000187.1 GCA_029261095.1 Candidatus Omnitrophota bacterium
CGATCGGCGACCACTTCGCCCATCTGGAATTCGTTCTGGATTCCGAATCTGGAAAGTTGACCGCCTATGTCCTTGATGGCGAGGCGGAGAACCCGATTCGCCTCAAACAGGAGAGCATCGAAATCTCTATAGCGCTCAAAAAAGAAGGCGAGGGGACCACAGTGACGATGATCGAAGCAGCGGCAGTGGCGAACGCCCTGACTGGCGAGACTGTGGGAGACACCTCTGAGTTCGCGGTGGAAAGCGAAAAATTGAAGGGGGTGGAGAAATTTTCCGCCGCCGTATCGAGTCTGGAAATCAAAGGGGAGACGGTGGATGATATCGAGTTCGATTTCCCTGAGGGGAATGAATAGCTCAATCTGCCAAACATGGACGAAGGGAGACCGCTCCTCTACAATGCTTCACATTGGGAGATAATGGCTTCTTTGCAGGTGGAATAGGACTTAAATCTCATGAGATCGATGAAAACATTTACGGTTATAGCAATCCCATTGGCCTTATTTTTTTCGATACACGGGTGCGCCCCGACCTCGAACGACTCGGTCGAAGAAGATTCCACACCGGTTGTTGCAAGAGGGGAATTGCTCGATGCCCCCATCGCTCCGAAACCCGAGCCGACCATGATCTCCGCAGACCCAGTAATTGAAAAAGCGACCGGAACCATTGAGGTGGCAAATGGCACCGCGGAATTGGTGACCGACCCTGCTGGGGGTCTGATGGAAATGCCAGGGAAGACAACAGCCTCGATGCCGCTGAATGCCACCGCTCAAAGAGCGGTCGATGCATTGGTCGGAACTGTCGCGCCTCCTTCTTCGACGATGGCTCTGGTCAAGAAAATGCCTGTCTCGGCCACCGCCGAACTGGCGAAAGCGACCGAGGACGAGAAAGGATATCGGCGTGTCCCCTTCGATATTCTCTCCGGATATGAATACATGATCCCCACATTGGTAGTCGACAAAGAGACCGAAGAACAACTCAAAGACCAGATTCCTGGATACATCAAAGCACTCGATGACACCAAAGTAAGTCTCGAGGGTTATATGGTTCCTTTGGATATCGAGGACGAAAAAGTCAAATCTTTTATCCTGACCAATAGCATGATGCTGTGTTGTTTCGGTTCGATGCCATGGATCAATGAGTGGGTCTATGTTGAGATGTCTGAGGATTCCGCCGCTGACTTTTTCAACGATACAGTCATCCGTGTTTCGGGTGTCCTCGATGTCGGAGAAGAGGTCGAGGATGGAATCGTGCTCTCGCTCTATCGCATGGAAGGACAGGATGTGAAGAGCGAAGGAAAGCCGCTGAACTATCTGTTTCAGGATTATGGTGAGTACTGATCCAGAACCACTGCACCCCTTATGAGAAGAGAAAGTAGTCTGAACAACACATGAACACACCTTATGGACTGAGAGAAGACCAGATCGAACGGTATGCTCGGCATATCATCCTTCCCGAGATGGGCGGAGTCGGTCAGAAAAAGTTGCTCAACTCCAGCGCCCTCATCGTCGGCGCGGGCGGGCTTGGAACTCCCGCGGCGCAATATCTCGCCGCGGCGGGCGTCGGGAAATTGGGAATGGTCGACATGGATGTGGTCGACCTCTCCAACCTTCAGCGCCAAGTCCTTCACCACACCCCCGATATCGGTATCCCAAAACTCCAATCCGCGACCAACAAACTCGCCGCGATGAACCCGGATGTCGAGTTGGTCCAACACGAAACGCGATTGATGTCGCACAATGCTCTCGACATTCTTAAGGATTACGATGTCGTTCTCGATGGCACCGACAATTTTCCGGCGCGGTACCTCATCAATGACGCTTGTGTGATGTTGAAGAAGCCATTGGTTCATGCTGGGATTTTTCGATTCGATGGACAAATCCTGGTGATCAAACCGGGCGAAGGCCCGTGTTATCGCTGCCTTTTTCCCGAACCGCCTCCGGAAGGAATGGTTCCCTCGTGTCAGGAAGCGGGTATTTTGGGTGCGGTAGCCGGAGTTTTGGGAGTTCTTCAGGCGACTGAGGCGATCAAAATTCTGGCGGAAATCGGGCAGCCTCTTGTCGGAAGACTCCTCATATTCGATGCCCTTAACGCGGACTTTAGAAAGGTTAAGATACCCCGAGATCAGGAGTGCGCGATTTGCGGGGAGCATCCGACGATCACCGAGTTGACCGATCTTGAGTTGGCGCCTTGTCAACTCTAAAAAGAGGGGGACGAATCATGAGCACCAAACGAGTTAAACTGACCTTTCCCGAGGAGCTGATCACTCAGCCCATTCTCTTCAGTGTGGCCAAACAGTTCGATGTGGTCCCCAATATCCGTCGCGCTAAAGTCTCTTCGACTGTGGGCGAAATTGTCCTGGAGCTCTCAGGGGAGGAAGCGAACCTTGAACAGGCCATTTCCGAGTTTGAGAGTCAGGGCGTTGAAGTCGAGCCGATTTCGGGCGACATCATCGCAGGCTAGGGATCGCCTGAACCAGCCATGGCCTCATATGGCCCCCATTTCCCTAACCGCCACTCTATGAAAGAAGTTGCCGACTATCGGTTTACGATTGCCAAAGCCATCGGCCGTTTCTGGAAAAGGCAATCCGAAGACCATGTCTTCTTTCTCGCGGGTAGCCTCGCCTTCTACTCTCTGATCGCTCTGGTCCCAGTCAGCGCCATCTTTCTTTCCCTCTATGTGTCATTCTTCGAGAAGGAACAGAAGGCGGTCTACGATTGGGCGGTTCGTTACCTTTTCCCCTTCTCTCAGGGATCGAAGTTCGATTTTTTTCTCCTTAACAAACCGGACCTGGATGGCGGGGGAATTATCGAGACTGAGGACCTTCTCCCTTTTCAGTTTGTTGGCGATGCTTCGGAGGAGCTGGGAATATCGGGCGAAACCATCGATGGAACGAGCGTTGTCCGCGTTCCAGCAAAACTAACAGAGGCTGAACAAAGACTCGCCGAGTTTGAAGAAACCATTGAAACCAATATCACATTGTTTGTGGAGCAGGCCCAGCAGCTTGGACCGATAGGTCTGCTCGCATTGATCATTACAGGGATCTTTCTGTTCGATTCCATCGAAGATGCTTTCAACACCATTTGGAGGGTCAAGAATCGAAGATCCTTCCTGAAACGATTTGTCAACTTTTGGACCTTTTTGGCCTTCCTCCCGATCGTAATGGTGGGGCCCATGTTGCTAGACCAGTTTATCGAGGAACGGGTGATGGGGGCGGACTTATCCTGGATTCGATTCCTCTATGGATGGCTCTGGTTGTTGCTCCCGTTTTGCATCACCTGGCTTGCGATCTGGATGATGTATGTGCACATTCCGAGCGAGTCTGTCGACATCAAGGCCGCATGCATCAGCGCTTTGGTGGTGGCTCTTTGTTGGGAAGTCGCCAAACGAATATTCGCGCATTATGTCTCCGGCGCCTCCAACTACCAGATCGTCTATGGGAGTCTAAGTATCATTGTGTTTGTGCTCTCCTGGACTTATTACACTTGGTGGCTTCTGTTGCTGGGATTGGAACTGACTGCGTGCATCCAATTCCCCCCGGAAGATCAGTTGACCTCGCCTTGGGAACTCGCTCCAGAGGTGAGACTGCTTTATTCATGGGGGGGAATCCATGAAACCGGGCGTAATTTCAAGGAGGGCAAAGGCCCCATCTCGCTTGCGCGTATCTCCGAGATCTTGGGATTGAATCATGTCCGGGTCAAACCCTTGCTTGAAGAGCTGGAGAGAAAAGGTTTGATGGCACAGGACAAAAATGGGAACTGGCTACCTGCAGTCCCATTGGATCACATCACCTGGGACCATGTGGTCAAGGCGTATCATTTACAGGATGAGAATGTATCGGTCCGGTTATCCGAGTGGCTGGAATCGGCCCTACAGGCGCGGGGCGTTGTCGGATACCGTCAAGATGTAGACAACCTCCCATCATTAGGGGAGATACTGGAAGGAAAGGATCAGTCAGTCCCGAATGCACCGATCATTCCAACCATCGAAGATCATTCACCGGAAAAGACCGAGATTGTCGATTCAGACAATTCCAGCGAAGAGGATATGGGTACAGAGGAAGAGGGAGAGAAGGAATGCTGAAACGCGATCATAAAGTGAATGGATGGACTCTCTTCCTGATTTGCGGTCTGTGTTTCCTCGGGTGTTCAGGTCCTCCCGAAGAAAGCAGTGAGGCTCCCAAACATCCAGTGAAAGATTCGCCGACACAGGCGGTGGAGCCAACGGTGTTACCATCCACCGGGCCGATTGCAATCCGAATCCCTGACTGGGTTGAGGATCGAGAGGAGATCTTGAAACTGGCGGAAGAGGGGAGTGGCGATCGCATCGTCCAATTCGTCGGTTCAGGAGAAAACCATTGGAATGTCGGGCTTGTACCCAACGATACCGTGTCCAACCAAGTCTCATATCCATGGATCGAGGAGAAACTCAATCTCTATGTGAACAAGATATTACTCGCGAAAGCGGGGACCCAATCCATCCCAGAGACATGGGAGGAAGTCTTAGGGACACTCGATGGTCGAGATCAGTTGGAAGGAATGACCGCGTTTTTGGCACTTCCAGGTAATTCTCCTGGAATGTTTTGGACAATCACTGTCATATCATCACTCTGTGGTGCGACCTCGTTCTCTCATCCAGAAGAGGAGTCGGTCTGTGTCGCAGTGGAATCGTTAGCGGACCTCCACCGTCGAGGAGACTATGTGCTCGACCATGAAAAGGGCTTAGGTATTCGTGAAGCCATCTCCGAACTCGGTCGCGGGTTGACGGTCATGACCCTGGCTTGGGACAGCGACGCGCTCATCTTGAACGACACCCGAACCTCATCGGTGGCCTCGCAGATCAAAGCCACTTCCCCGCCCTCTTTCGAGGTGAATGGAATCAGAGAAGCACGTCAGCCGATCCGTGTATGGAGTTGGGTCGTCCATTCGGCAAGCAATGAGGACGAAATGGTGGTCGATGTGGCAAAGCGGTTATCCCTGTTTCGGGACACAGAACTGTCATTTGGAGAGTTTGTGGACTCTTCGAGCAGAGAAATCAATCCGAGTGTGAAAGGAGGATTCTTCCGACTCGATCCGCCAAGCGGCCACGCAGTCCGCGAGACTCGCCGAATCCTTCTAGAAGGGTTCAAGAACCGTCAATCCGGATTGGAGATTTTGCAGGGGATCCAGATCCGATACGAGGCGATCCGAGAACACGAAAAAGCGCAATAAACTCAGGCGACAATGTCCTCGATGATTCGGCCATGCACATCGGTGAGCCGCATGTTGCGACCGCTGAAGAGGTAGGTGAGCCGTTCATGATCCATCCCCAACAGGTGGAGCATGGTGGCATGGAGATCGTAGATTTCCAGCTTCTTGTCGACCACGAAGTAACCGTAATCGTCGGTGGCTCCATAAACGGTTCCGCCTTGGATCCCGCCGCCCGCCATCCACATGGTGAACCCGAATGGATTGTGATCGCGACCGTTGCTTCCCTGTGCCATTGGTGTCCTTCCAAACTCGCCGCCCCAAATGACCAGTGTTTCGTCGAGAAGACCTCTTCCCTTCAGATCTGTGAGCAATCCGGCGATCGGTTTGTCGGTCGCTTTGGCGTTGAGAGCGTGCTCCTTTTCGAGGTTGTTGTGTTGGTCCCATCGGTCATTGACGCCCTCCACCTTGGGGGCGAGGCACTCAACAAACCGAACTCCCTTTTCCACCAGTTTTCGCGCGAGGAGGCATTGTCTCCCAAAGGTCGAGGTGATGTCTTCATCGAGACCATACAGTTCTTGGGTCGCCTTGGTCTCGCCGGAGAGGTCGGTCAAATCCGGGACTGCGGATTGCATCTTGAAGGCGAGTTCATAATTGGCGATGGCGGCCTCGATCTGAGCGTCTTCGCCAAATTGCTCTAGCGAAGCACCATTCAACTTTCGGATGAGATCCATCTTTTCACGCTGAATACCCTCGGTTGGCTCTTGGCGTTCCAGGTCTGCCATCGCCTGTTCACCGCTTCGGAAAAGAGTGGCCTGGTAGGAGGCTGGGAGAAAACCACTATTAAAAATGCCCATACCGCCGGGTGGGATGAGGCCTCCATCGAGGACCACAAAACCTGGGAGGTTTTCCGATTCGCTACCGAGACCATAGGTGACCCAACTCCCCATGCCCGGTCTTCCCTGGCGTGTGTAACCGGTATGAAGAAAATAATTGGCGGAGGTGTGTTCGGAACTTTCCGAGGTCATCGACCGTAGGATGGCCATGTCATCGACAAACTCGCGAAGGTGGGGGAAAAGATCGCTGACCGGCGCACCACTTTCGCCGCATTGTTTCCATGACCAGGGGCACGGCATGACATTGCCGACATTTTGAAACTGCGTCTTGGGGATGTCCATCTTAATCGGTTCGCCGGCCTCTTTTTCCAGACGCGGTTTGGGATCGAAGGTGTCGATCTGAGAAGGACCGCCATCCATATAGAGGAAGATCACGCTTTTGGCTTTGCCGGGATAATGAGATTCCTTCGGCGCCATGGGATTGGTAGGTGCGGCGTGACCCCATTCGTGCGCCAAAGCGGAGAGAGCGACCGCCCCGAAACCATTGGCGCAACCCCGTAGCATGGCGCGGCGGGACATGGGAGTGACTCGATGGATCGGTTTCTTTTCCGAGTTCATGGTCGGTTCACCTTAGCGCACAAAAACGAACTCCGAAAGATTAACAATCACATGGGCCAAATCGGTCCAAGCTTCTGAATCGGCACCGGGGTGTTTTTGGACGAACGCGAGCGAGAACTCAATTTCCCCGGGAGTCGGATTCCGTCCGAAGGCCTGCTGGTACATGACACGCAGGCGTTCCTCGGCATCGCCGGACCCAATCGATGTAAACTGGGACGACCATTTCGAGGCCTGATCGATCACAAACTCGTTGTTGAGGAGAGTGAGGGCTTGGGATGGGACATTCGACACCCCGCGTTTGCCGATGGTGGCGTTCGGGGAGGGAAAATCGAAGGCGAGAAATAGGGGTGGAAGAAAGTTTCGCCGCACATTGATATACAGACTCCGCCTCCCATCCCCATCGAGCGGCCCGGATTTCTTCGGTCGGCCTCTCCCATCCATGAAGGGTGTTAAGAAGGGCTTCACACTGGGCCCACCGACTCTTCGATCGAGTTGTCCCGAAACCGCCAGGATCGCGTCGCGCATGGATTCCGCTTCCAATCGTTTCACCGGCATTCGATGAACGAGTTTGTTCTGTGGGTCTTTCTCTCTTCCGATGTCGGATATACGACTGACCATCCGATAAGCATTTGACCCAAGGATCGTTCTGTGAACGGATTTCAACGACCAATTCGAATCGATGAGACTTTTTGCCAGAAGATCGAGAAGCGCGGGGTGAGTCGGTTTTTCGCCCATGTGACCGAAATCGTCGGGAGTCGAAACCAGTCCCCGCCCGAAATAGCCGGTCCAGATTCGATTGACCATCACTCGGGCCAGGAGCGGCGAAGCGTTTTCGATGAGGGATCGAGCGAGTTCCAATCGGCCGCTTCCCTTCTCGATCGGCATGGGCTGGGTTCCCGAAAAGACTTCCAGGAAACGTCGCGGTACAGCATCGCCGAGGCTCTTGTGGCTGCCACGGATATGCAGCGGCGTGTCCTGGGGGAGATCCTCGGTGGTGGCTAGCGCGAAGGGGAGCGGTTGGATCTCCCTCTCGAATCTCTTCTGCTCTCCTTGAAGTTCTTGAATCCGCCTTCGTTGATCGGGAGTCAAGGTGGCTAACAGAGACTCTCCGGTCGACCCGTTCACTTTGCTCTCTCCAATCGAATCGGGGGGAGGATCGCTCCTATCGGAAAACCAGATTTGATCGACGATCAGCCCGGAATTCGGGTTGTCATCGACAATCTCGATGTAGTTCCGTTTGTCGACATACATCTGGATATCGACTTTGTGCCATTTGAACTCCTGGGTCGTGGAAACCACGGAGGTTCGCGCGCGGTACTCATCGGAGACCACATTAACCTTCCCTTTCCCCGCCATACGGATGTGAACGTACCGGTTCCGAGACCAGTGAATGGGGGACAGGGCAATCCCCATCGCTCGGTCCGAAACCCAACGGCTCGACCAATAACCGGCACTCGAATCCTTTCCGAAGGGATTTCCGAGGAGAGTTTGCGCCAAGGGGATTGGTCGTTCATGAGGCCCGGGATTAAAGGCGTTGCCGGTGAGGGTCCACTCAAGGCTCGCGCCGTTCAGGAAATCCTCGTAGAGGTGGTATTCTGGAGAGTCTTCGGGTTTCTCCCGATTGTCGGATTCGATCCTTCCCGCTTCGGGGGAGGAAAGGAGCAGAGATTCGATCTCACGGTCAATGTCCGTTAAGTGTTCGGCGGCTTCGCGATACTTCTTTTCCACCGCTTTGGATTCGATAGCGGCTTGCCTCGGTCGTGAACTGTGGAGGAACCCGGAGAGAGCGTAATAATCGGCTGTAGAGATGGGGTCGAATTTGTGATCATGACAACGCGCGCAGCTCACGGTCAACCCGAGGAAGGCTTTGCCGAGGACATCGATCTGATTGTCGATACGGTCGGTGTGAGCCTGAATTGGATCGACCGGGCTGTTGACAATCTCGCCGAGCCAATAAAAACCGGTTGCGATCTCAGACAGGTTCCGTTCGCCATCGGGGCTGATTCGAGGTGTTTCCAATAGATCGCCAGCGATGTGCTCCAAGACAAAGCGGTCGTAGGGGAGATCCGTGCTGAGGGCCTCGGTCACATAATCGCGATACCGCCAAGCGTTCGGTTTGTCCTGATCGAATTCGTGGCCATCGGTTTCGGCATAGCGGACGAGATCGAGCCAACGCCGCCCCCACCTTTCGCCAAAGTGGGGCGAGTCGAGCAGGCGGTCGACCCATCGCGGGAAAACATCCTCATTTGCATCGTGGACAAACTCCTCGATCTCTCGTGGAGTGGGCGGAAGACCGATCAGGTCATAGTAGAGGCGTCGGATGAGGGTCCTTCGGTCGGCGGTTTCTGCATGAGGGATCGATTCCCCTTCCAAACGGGACAGGATAAAGGCATCGATTTCGTTCCGAACCCAATCCTGTTCTTTAACTTGGGGAAGTTCAACCGCTTGAAGGGGTTGGAAAGCCCAATGCTTGGCGCGCCGTTGGAGTTCTTCGGTGAAATCCACCTCCTGCGTTGCGACCTCGTGGGGAATGGAATCCTCCAGCCAGGGCGCGCCCATCCGCACCCAGGCATTGAGATCGGCGATCTCATGGTCGGCGAGTTTCGATCTGGGAGGCATCTGAAGATCGAGGTTTGAATAAGAGATGGCTTCAAGGAGACGGCTCTGTTCGGGATTTTGAAGATCGATGACCTGCCCCGTGTCTCCACCCTGAAGAAGGAGTGTGCGGGAATCGAGACGAAGGCCGCCCTTCTGCTTCTCCGCTCCATGACACTCGAAACAGTTGGAGATCAAAACCGGTCGAATTTTTTTCTCGAAGAATTCGACCTGCTCTGTCGGAAAGACTTCCTCTTCAGATTCCGATGCCCGAATAACCGATTCCAACTCGGCAATCTCGGATTCCAAGAGAGAGAGAATCTCTTCGAGTTGCGCCTGCGATTCACTCAGTTCTTGAGCCTGGGTTTGAAGCGCTTCGACACTCTGGGAAATGGAGTGGACCTCGACACCCGAGGAGGATGCCATGACGTTTCCTGCGCAGAGAATCAGAAAAAGGAGCGCCAGAGAAAACCTCATAGAATCGCGGTCGCCTCGAACTCGATCTCAAGTCCCGGGACCGCCAAGGCGTTGGTGCCCACAGCGGTCGAAGCCGGATAGGGTTTCACCAGGAACTCCTCGCGGACTTTGCGGTAGATCGGCATGTCGCGTTCCAGGTTGATGAAGAACGAGCGGATGAGGACGACATTCTCCCATCCCGCACCCGCGGCTTCGAGGACAGCCTGGAGGTTTTCGAAAGTTTGACGGATCTGTGTCTCCATATCGGCATCAAGGTCTTTTGGGCCCTGACCGGAAATGCAAAGCACCTTCGAACCCTGGGCCAAGATCGCGGGTGAATAGGTGGGGCTGGCGGTACCGACCGAGTCGGGATAAACCCCTACCCTCTTGGCGGGGACTGGTTCGCCCTGAGCATTCTCGCCTCCCAATGCGACACTGAGGACGGTTCCTCCGGTGACCGCTGGGATCATCGAGAGGGCGCTGCGGCGATTGATGGTGGATTGTTTTTCAGTCATGTCGAGCATCCTTCCTTATGGAATGAAATGAATACGCCTTGATCGGACCAAGACGGTTCGAGTAGTGTCCCTTGTCATTGGAAATGTGGCAAGTGAGGTATCGAGAGGTGCATTGTGGATAGTGAAGTAACATTCGGGACGCTCAACACCCTCATTTTGATTGTCTACTTGGGCCTGATGGTGGGGATCGGCGCGCTCCTCGCGGGGAAACAAAAGACGACGAAGGATTTTTTTCTCGCCGGGCAAAACATGAATTGGGGCCTGGTGGCGATCAGCATTTTTGCCTCAATCACCAGCGCTGTCACCTATATGGGCATCCCGGGATTGGTTTACAAGGAGAACATCGCTTTCATGTTCGGAATCATGATGATGCCGATCGCAGCGCCCTTCATCATCTATCTCTTCCTCCCGGTTTATAAGAAATACAATGTGACCACCTCGTATGAATACGTTTATCACCGCTTTGGAAAGAATGCGCGTTATGTAGTTTCGGCGCTCTTTTTAATGGCTCGGTTGGGGTGGCTTGGGACGGTGGTTTATGCTCCGGCACTGGCTCTATCGGTGGTGACTGGGATCGATCTGTCCTTGACCATCCTCTTCATGGGAGTCATGGGAACCCTGTATACCGCGCTGGGCGGATTAGCGGCGGTGATCTGGACCGACATCGCCCAGTTCATTATTTTAGTCGGCGGCGGAATTTGGGTGGCGGTGACCCTTTCTCTCGATGTCCCAGGAGGCGTTCCCGAGATCCTTCGGGTGACTCGCGAGGCGGGGCACCTCGATGTCATCCAAATCATTCCGAGTCTGACCGAGATGACTCTTTTTGTGGTGATGATCTCCTATTTCATCCAGTTCCTTCACGATTACGGTGTCGATCAGGTGACTGTTCAACGGCTCATGGCGACCCCCACTCTAAGAGGGATGGCAAAGGCAACACTAGTCAATTCATTTATCTCGGTGTTTGTGGTGGGCTTGCTCGCCTTCATCGGTTTGGGATTATACGCCTATGTCAATGTGGGGGGGCACTCGTTCCCTGAAGGATTGAAACGCGATGAAATCTTTCCTTACTACATCATTCATGCCCTTCCCCAAGGGATTTCCGGATTGGTCATCACCGGAGTTTTCGCGGCGGCAATGTCGAGTGTCGATTCGGGAATCAACTCGCTTTCCACCATTGTGGTCAACGACTTTGTCAAACCGCTGCGTGGAAAACAGATGGACGAGGGTTCAGATGTCCTTCTGGCGCGCATCCTCGTTGTCTGTTTCGGAGTGTTCGCCATCGGGGTGGCCTTCTTCGCCTCGACTATCGAAGACATGATGAAGACCACCCAAGGGTTTCTTGGGCTTTTTTCTGGACCCATCCTCGCTCTGTTCCTTCTAGGAATTCTCACAAAGCGGGGGACTTTCAAGGGGTGGCTGGCGGGTATGGTCTGTTCGGTCGCCACTGTAATGTGGATTCAATACAACACCGACACTCATTTTGTTTATTATTTTCCCATCACCACCATCGGCTCTTTTGTGATTGGGTATGGGGTGAGTCTGTTGATGGGAGGAGAAGGTAACTGTAGGGCGGATTAGGACGGATTCCGTAATCCGCCACGCCGGAGCAACCACCCTCATTAGAACATTTCGGTTAAAGGATTGGCGGATTACGCATCCGCTAATCCGCCCTACCACGAATCATTCCACCGCTAGACGAAACCACCGGATGTTGGTGACACAGTCTTCCACACACCAGAAGACGATGAAGAGGTTGCCATCCGAGAGTTGTGTGACCTGAGGATACCCGAACTTCAGGGCGGCGAGGTGTTCAAAGGTGTTCTTCGAATCGGATGTGTATGCCGCTTTTTCGGTTCCCCAAAGGGGGACATCCTCGAGCGGTATCCAATTCTCCCCCTCGAGACGGCAGAGATGCGCCCAGAGACCTTGTTCATCGGTGCGACGATAGACCACGACGACACGGCCATCCTCCAACGGGATGGGCGTGCTCGTTTCTCCCAGGAGGGGACTCTCATGGAAAGGCTCGAACGACTCCCCTCGGTCAATGGAGAAGGCATGACGGTTATTAAGGCTCCGTTTGTTCTTGAAATCGTAGGCCCAGCAGAGAGCGAGGATTCTTCCATCCGGAAGAAGGATCTGTTTTTGTTCCCAGTGGACGATCCCCTGTTTCCAATCGTCCATGACAGTGACAGCACGGGTCCAGGTTCGACCCGCATCCTCGGAGAGAAAATGAATGGCTTTCATTCCGGGGGTGGAATCTCCATCCCACTTTTTCCAGGTTGCTGTGGGAAGGATGAACCTTTGGGAATCGAGGGGCACGATGGGCGAACAGGTCTCGAAGGCCGACCAGTCCATTGGAGGCTTGAGGGTATGAGGCTTCGACCAAGTCTTGCCTCCATCTTGAGATCGAACGATGGCGAACTCGGTCCGAACAAACCCATCGGTTTCAAGATTCGCGAGGCCATCATCGGGATCGTTCCGGTGAAAGAGAGTGAGCAGTCCCAGGAGCGTCCCCTCATCTGTCCGTGAAGTCCGGCAGGAAGTGGACACCTTTCCATCGGTGTCATTTGGTTCGAACACCAGATTGGGTTCGGACCAGGTTTCGCCTCCATCGGTGGAACGGGAGAGATAAGACCGGACATCGTTATTCTCCATCGCGGAACCCCGATCGAAAGTCACCACGAGTTCACCGGGCTGGAGTTCGACCACCGAGGGGAAGAATGCATGAAGACTGCGAATATTCGGATGAGGGTTTCGATAGACCAACCCGGTTCCAAGGACTCGGATGGATGGGGTGTTGAGAGACTCAATATTCTCGGGTTTTCTTGCCATCGCCGTAATCGTTACGCTTCGACTCGATTGCTAGCCTTGCTCGCGGTCGGAATGCGTTTTATTCTCTCTTGTCATGATCGATGTACACAACCATATCGGTGTGGAGATGCTCAACTATCTTCGGGGAGAATTCCCCTATTGCCAACACCTCGAAACGATGGTGACCGAAGGAGGCGCTCTTGGGATCGACAAGTGGATTGTCTTCCCGATGGTCACCAACCTCTCACTGGATTTCGGGAAACTCCGTGACGGTGTCATTGAATCGAACCCGCAATACGAAACGGTCCCCTATGCCTGGGAAAACCGAAGGATGATGAATGAGATCTACAACCTATTCCCGGATTGCGGCGAAAAAACCTATCCCTTTGTGTTCGCGGATCCCATGCGAAATGTCGAGGGGCAGGTCACGGCGATTCGCGACCTGAAACAGGACTACAAATTCTATGGCATCAAATTCCAGACGACGATTATTCAGGCCCCGATCAGAAGCCTGCTCGGGGTGGGGAAACCACTTCTGGAACTCGCCGAGGAATGGAATATTCCCATCCTGATTCATTCCAGTGTCGACCCGGCCGATCTCTGGGCTCAGGCGAAGGACATCCTGGAGGTCGCGGAAGAACATCCAAAGATTCGGTTTAACCTCGCGCATTCCTGCCGGTTCGACA
>JAJDBZ010000188.1 GCA_029261095.1 Candidatus Omnitrophota bacterium
AATTATCGCAACAAACCCTTCTTCAAACCACCAGAAGACCCAACCCTCCACAGCTCCTCGATTCCAGGGAATTCGAGGAGCTCCTTTTTTTGGGGTCACCCAAGTCCACCCCTCCACCTTTATCTCCCCGTATCGATCTCCCCCGTTTGCAGGATCGGGGCAGCGTCGATCTCCTCTGCCTCCATCAATTCAACAATTCTTTCCAAGGACGTGGCAAGGATGGATTTCTCCGACTCGGGTAAGGTTGATAGTGCATCGGCCAACTTGTCCTGAAGCGGCATGGGAGACAAGGCGAGGATCTTTTGCCCCTCCGGGGTGACATCGATGTGAACCTTTCTCCGGTCGGTTGTGTCGCGTGTCCTGGTAACCAGGCCTTTCGCCTCCAGACGGTCGAGTATCCCGACTATCGTGCTGGGACTCAGGTACACATGCCGTCCCAATTCGACCGAAGTCAGTGGGCCCTCATTTCCCACTACCATCAGACTGAGAAGTTGCGGGCCGGTCAGATTGGTTTTCGAAAACAACTTTTTCGAATGAATGTCCACCGCGCGGATGACGCGACGAATCGATCGGAGAATTCGAAGCTCGAAGGTGCTCTCCCCTGATGCGTTTGCTTTGGGAGGATCTTCAGAAGTCTTCTGGTGCGGTTTTGCCTTCATTGCATTGTCATTGGCCATCTTGTCGGTTCGCGGCGAACAGGGTCGCTAATTTCCTGTTCTGAATCCTATATGAGAAGGCTACCTTCGCGACCCCTTCCTTCCAAGAGGATCTCAAACCGACCTGCCCTGTGGTGAGATCTAATCACGAAACCCTTCCTCTTCCAGGAAACGGGCTGCTACCTCTCCGGGAGACCGCTTCTCCTCGTCCACCGCATAATTGAGTCCCTGCATTGTGAGGTCGTCAAACTTCCCGCCCAACTGGTTCAAGACCTCGGCGATTTCCGGATGAGCCTCTAAAACGGTTCTCCGAACGACCGGCGCCGCTTCGTAGGGAGGGAAAAAACCAAGGTTATCCTCGAGCGGCATGAGGCCATATGCCGGAATCCTCCCATCAGTCGCAAACGCGCAAATCACATCGACTTCCCCCTTTGATAACGCCTGGTACATGATTGAAGGATCGAGATCTTGAACGCTTCCAAACTCGAATCGATAGGCGTTCTTGAGCCCAAAATAACCATCCGGCCGCTCCACGAATTCACTCGTAAAACCTGCCCTCAAGTTCACGGCCGAATCCGCAAGATCCGAAATTTCGGTCCAACCTTCATCCTGTGCCCGTTCCTTCAGTACTGTAATCGCATAGGTGTTGTTGAATCCACCCGGCTTTAACCACTCGCAGTTGAACCGTTTTCGATACCTTCGACGGACTTCCTCCAAAACCTCGGAAGAGTCTCTCATGGCTTCAAGGCCCAGGATTGCGGTCAGCGCGGTGCCGGTATATTCGGCGTAAACATCGATCTCCCCGTTCTTGAGACCTTCGTGACAGATCAAGGTCCCGCCCAAGTTGAAATGTCTTTCGACCTGAAGATCAGTCTGTTCCTCGATCAGCTGCGCCATGATCTCGCCCAAAATAATCTGTTCGGTGAAGTTCTTCGATCCGATTCGAACGGTTTCCTCCGGACCGCTAGAACTCAATGAGAAAGGCAATCCTTTCCCCACTCCATAGCCCGCGATTCCTAGAACCACAATGAGGATGGGAGAGGCCATCACCATCGGACGTATCGCTCGATGGAACTTATGCCTTTGTGAACTCGGCAAAGGTGTTCGAGCCCAGGTCCAACCCGCCAGCGAGAAATCCACTAATAATGCAAGAACCGCCGCGGGGATCGCACCGAGAAGAATCAGTGTCGTGTTGGAGAGCGCGAGTCCCCGGTTGATGAATTGTCCTAGCCCTCCCGCGCCGATAAAAGCAGAAAGAGTCGCGATACCCACCCCGACTACCGCAGCGGTGCGGATTCCCGCCAGAATCACCGGTTCGGCAAGAGGCAGTTCCACCCATCTGAGTTGTTGGCTTGGGGAAAGCCCCATCCCTTTGGCCGCTTCTTTAACCTCCGGGTCAACCCCCTCCAGTCCAGTCAAGGTGTTCCGAACGATGGGGAGGAGCGCATAGAGTGTGAGGGCAACGAGGGCTGGAACTGTTCCGATTTTTCCCATCAACGCTAGCAGGATCGCCAGCATGGCCAAGCTTGGAACGGTCTGGAGAATCCCCACCCATCCCATCACCATCCCGCGAAGGGACTGCTTCCGGAAACAGAGAATTCCCAGGGGAACCCCGATAGATACCGCGAGAATCGTCGATATTCCAGTCAGGAGAATATGCTCCCCCGTGCGAAAGGCGATTTCCGGGAACCGCGTTACGACGGCTTCAAAAAAATCGTTCATGATTCTTGGAGTTCCATCAAGCCCCCTAACTGGTCCATGGGTCGCTCGAAAAGTCGACGCACGAAATCGGTGGCGGGAGAGCGTAAAATCTCCGCTCGCGTACCGATCTGCTCGACCTTTCCCTCATGTAGAATGGCAATTCGATCAGCCAAAACCATCGCTTCGAGGATATCGTGGGTGACAAAAACAATGGTCTTTTTGATCTTGGATTTGATACGGAGAAGTTCTTTTTGAAGCGTATCGCGGGTGACCCCATCGAGCGCCCCGAAAGGTTCGTCCATAAGGAGGTATTTGGGATCGGCCGCGAGGGCTCGGGCCACACCCACTCTCTGTTTCTGACCGCCGGAAAGCTCCTCGGGCAACCTTTCCGCGTAATCCTCGAAAGAGAGTCCAACTAGTTCGAGCAGCCTTTGCGCACGCTCTCTCATTCTGCTCGGGGGCCACTGTAAAATTCGTGGGACCATTTCGACATTTTCCTGGATGGTCAGGTGGGGAAAGAGGCCGATCCCTTGAATCACGTATCCGATCGAACGACGAAGTTCGACAGGATCCCTTCGATGGATGTCTATTCCATCCAATTCGATTTTTCCGGAAGTGGGATCAATGAGTCGATTGATCATCTTCAGGGTGGTGGTTTTCCCGCAACCCGAAGAACCTAGAAGGACGAGAGTTTCCCCTTCCTCAACCTCCAAAGAGATCCGATCCACCGCAGAGGTCCTACCGCCATCAAAGGATTTCGACACTTCGGTCAGTCGGATCACCAGCAGGTTCCATCAAACTCTCGGAGCTCACCGCTCGTTTTCATGAGGTCCCTTGCTTCTGAAGCCGATGATCCATTTTTGGGGTCATTGGATCTTATCAAGTTCGGATAATTGAATATCCCGCTTCTTCTTCGCCACAATAGCGTGGTAGTACAGAGGAACTCCCTCTATAGAAAGTCGATGTCGGTACTTTTCCTGAGTTTGCTTTTCCAGGTTCCCTTTTTCGCACATATACTTTACCAAGCGAGAGAATCCGGATGAATCCTTTTCACTTTGCAAGAACTCGTCCTTGATATTAAAGACGATCCAGCCCCCATCCTCAATCAGGTTGAATGCATTGGCGAAAGCGAGTGGCGGGATGTCTCCGAATCCCAGCGCCGCCACGATCGTCAGGCAATTCAGACCATAATTTTGATATTTTTCGACGTCACCGTTCTCGAGACTGGTCAGATCCTCGATATAATATCTATCGTAAATTCCCGGCCGGTCTCGATGTGTCGCCTCGCGCGCCTCATCAATGATGTCCAGGCCCACCACAGTTTCCACTCCTACTCTTGTCAACGCTTCCCCGACCATCCCGTTGCCGGCTCCCACATCCAATACATTGAGGTCGGACAACTGGAATCCCTCACTGTCGACCTGCGTGGAAAGAAGATCGACCACCGTTCTGGGAGAGTCGCATTCGAGCTTCTCATAAAACAGGTGTTCATACAGACCTTCAACGGAAAAGACTTCTTGATAATCATGGAATCGAATCTTCCGAGTGTCGCCATTCTTCATATCGACAAAACACCATTCTTCATCCTGATTAGGGTTTTCGTCGCAAGTGGGAAACCTCACACTCACGAAATCCGATTCGGACACGGTCATCGCTTCACTCTTCATCTGAGGGCGCCTTTCGTTTCTATTCTATTTCACTTCATGTAATTACACGAGAAATGATTTGATATCAAATCATTATATCACGATGGAAAGCGCTCTCAAAGGAGGTTAGGCCAGACCTTCATATTGTTTTGATATGGTTCACCTCCCAAAATTCAGAATCTGAGTAGAAATCTTGAATAATTTGGAGATACCCAACACAACATGTCGCAAGATACATCAGCAAATGCCCTGATACCCTATTGGATCAGGGTCCCCGCACGGCGCGGTCGTCATTAAGAAATTATCGCAACAAACCCTTCTTCAAACCAACAGAAGACCCAACCCTCCACAGCTCCTCGATTCCAGGGAATTCGAGGAGCTCCTTTTTGTCCACCCTCAGTCCAAAACCGTAAAATCGTAGCCCGAGAACCCTTTCCCGGGATGGGGACGCCGGGCTACTGCACTTCCCCCTCTCCGCTGTGCGGGGAGGGGGCTAGGGGGAGGGGTTCTCTCACTCCTTCGTAATTGCCTCATCTAAATTCAATATGACGCGCGCCACCATCTTCCAAGCCGCAAGTTCCTTTGTGTCCGTGGTGGAATCTTCTGGTTCCACTGGCACAATCAGCGTGGGATCGGTGCCGTTCTTAAAAGCCGCGATCTGGTTGTCATAATACACTCTGAGTTTGGCGCCTTCCGATTCGGAAGGCGGTCGGGTCATCGCCAACTCGAATGCCCAGCGGATTTTCTCGTCCACCGTCCCGGGTGCTTCATGAAGGATTCGCTGACCCAACGCTCGCGCCGCCTCTAAAAACACTTGATCATTCAGCAGAGTCAATGCTTGAAGCGGCGTATTCGAGTTCCGACGGGCCACCACACAGGTATCCGCCGCGGGCGCATCGAACACCAACATCCCGGGGTACGGGGTCGCACGTTTGAAATAGGTATAGAGACCCCTTCGCCGACGGTCCGCGCCCTCGCTCTCCTCCCATTTCCATCCGCCCCACGCTAGCTGGGTCACCCCCTCGGGCTGAGGCGGAAACACACTTGGGCCGCCGATTTCTCGATTCAATAGCCCGGCGGTGGCAAGCGCTACATCTCGCACCATCTCCGCCTCAATTCGAAATCGAGGACCCCGCGCGAGCAGGACATTGTAGGGATCTTTCTGAATCAGTTCCGGTGAGATGCGTGAGGACTGTTTGTAGGTCGAGGAAGTCACCATCAGACGAAGCATATCCTTCATGTCCCAATTGACTCGAACAAACTCGGTCGCGAGCCAATCCAAAAGCTCGGGGTGGCTGGGAAGATCGCATCGGGTTCCAAAATCCTCTGGAGTTGTGACCAACCCACGCCCGAAAAGGGTTGCCCAAAATCGATTCATCGTGACCCGTCCGACTAGCGGGTTGTCGCCATTGACCAACCATTTGGCAAAAGTTAAACGGTTTCTGGGAGCAACCTCCGAGATCTCATGAAGGACCGCCGGCACCCCTGATTGGACCGAGCGACCGGTCCTCAAGAACTCTCCACGGACATGAATATGAGTCTCGCGCGGATCGGTCCTCTCCTCCATCACCAGGGTGGTATTGTACCGAGGGATTCTTTCTTCGAGTTTCGTGATCCTTTCGTGCGCGTCCTTCAGTTCAGGAGCAATTGAAAGGTGATAACGCTTCAGGTGGCCGATTTCTTCTTCGCTTCGATCGGATGCAGCCTTCGCGAGGATCGCTTCGATTTCCGCCGGATAAGGATTCGCGCGAATCTCTTTCTCATCCGAAGTGACCGAGAACCGAAACCGCCCGATCGTTTCTTGGTGAATATAATTTTGCAGAAGGACGAGTTTCAGTTGCGACCCTTCATCGAGATTTACCTGACCGCTCGTCTCCAACACAATCCAATGGGGCTTTCCGACTTCCCCTTCGATGGCCCATCCCGTGTCACGCACTCGGTCCAGAGCAAGTTCGGGGTTTCTCTTTTCCTGAAAATAATCAGCTGTCGGATTCTTGAGTTCGATAGTGGTTCCCTCAACACCGGCAGTCGCCCCCTGGGGAAGGGAATAGAGATAGACCTCAGTGAGCATGAACGTGCCATTCCCCATGACGATTCCTCGACCCGGACCATTCATGGGAAGAGACTCATGCGTCAACACCTCAAGCCTAATCCCAGTGATGTTCTCATCATCGGCCTCAAACCTGGCAGTGTAGGTGTCCCGGTTTGGGTTATCTCCGCTGGCGAGTACCGAATGATCGTCCAGAACTTTCAAGGTAACGTTGTGGTCGGACACGACTTCCTGAGGAGGGAGCGGATTCCACTCACGGGAATTCGCTTCCTCTTCCTCAATCCATTTTTCGAATTTCGCGGCGAGATGTTGAGCGCGTTGCTCATCGACAGGAAGTTCCGGCTGATAAAAATTCTTGTATTCCCTCCCGGTTGAGATGCGGAACTTCTGGATGGTGTGAGACCCGCCGAAATTTTGAACGAGTCGGAAGGTCAGGTTCGCGCCCTTTTCGAATTTCAAGGGTTCCTCCAGATGGAACAGAGCGGTCCTCGGCTGATTCAAGTCGCCTTCATCTTTCTGGATCCCCCAACCCGTTCCCGCGTCTCCATCGATGGAGGAAGAGATGTCGTACCCGTTTTGCGAGACATCCGCCGTGGCCTCCCTGAAGGAGATTGGAATCGATTCGGCTCCACCTTCCGGCAGGGCGGTGACTTCGAATTCGGAAAGAACGAAGTTTCCATGGGGCGTCCTGCCCGGGCCGTTGCCTCCAAGATCCGGTTCAGGCATCACCTCAAGGCGAAGGGTGGTGATTTCTTCAGGCCCCACGCTGGCTCGGAGTGTGTAGGTCGCCCTTTCTGGGTTGTCCCCCACCGCAAGTAGGGTCCCATCCTCAATCTTTGTGAGAGTCGCACCCCCGGTCGAAGCAAAACGATGGGGTTTGAGGACTGTCCAATCGGTGCCCTCTTCGTAGGGTGGAAATCGGTTGGGAAGGTCGCTTTTAATTTCCCCGATCTTCTCGAGCAGCCGCTGGCGCTCCCGAGTGGTTTCCGGGTCGGGGACTTTTAGCTCCGGTTCGTCCGCGTTGTTGAGGAAAGACATGAACTGGTAATACTCGCGCTGCGATATCGGATCGTATTTGTGATCGTGGCATTGGGCACAGGCGACAGTCAGACCCAGAAAGACCGTACTCGTCGTATGAACTCGATCCACCACCGAATGGTAGCGGAACTCCTCGACATCGATCCCGCCTTCCTCGTTAATCATCGTGTTTCGATGAAATCCGGTGGCGATTCGTTCCGAGAGACCCGCATCGGGGAGCATGTCGCCCGCGATCTGTTCGATGGTGAATTGGTCGAAGGGCTTGTTTTGGTTAAACGCATCGATGACCCAGTCCCGATAAGGCCAGATCGATCTTGGTCGGTCTTTCTCATAACCGTTCGTGTCGGCATAGCGCGCGCTATCCAACCAGAGTCTTGCCCATCTCTCACCGAAATGCGGCGATTCGAGGAGGCGGTCCACCAACTTCTCATAAGCGAAACGCGAATCGTCTTCAACAAAGGCTTCGACCTCGGCCGGTGTTGGCGGGAGGCCAATCAGGTCGAGAGTAACCCGACGGATCAAGGTTCTCTTATCTGCCTGGTCAGAGGGTTCGAACCCCTCTTGTTCCAGACGATGCAAGACAAAGTAATCAATGGGATTCGTGGACCAGTCTTTCTTCTCCACCGGCGGGAGGGGATGACGCATCGGTTTCTGGAAGGCCCAATGGTCGGCTCCCTCAATCAGGACCTCATGAGTGACAGAAGCCACAACCTCGCTCTCTGGCCAATTCGCACCCTGGTCAATCCAAGCGCGAAGGATGCCCACTTCCTCCTCGGTAAGCGGATCGCCGGATGGGGGCATCACGATGTCCTTCTCGATTCCCGCCACATAATGGATCAGAGGACTCTCCTCGCTATTTCCCGGGAGGATGTCCACTCCGTAATCGCCGCCACTCAACGCGGAATCTCTCGCGTCCAATCGAAAACCGCTCTTTTGTTTCGAAGCCCCATGACACCCATAGCAGTTGTTTTCGAAGATCGGTTTGACATCGGAGAGGTAGTCGACTTCGCGGTCGACTGCGGCAGGGAGATCCTTCTCGGAACCCAAAGTGACGATTGAGGGGACACAGAAAAGGATGGAGGCGAGGAATATGTGAAAAGTTTTCAATGGACAGGTCATGGTTCTCTTCTCAACTCAGAGGCAATCGCACACTTTTTTCTTAATTTAACCTCCAATCTCTCCTTTGTGTAGGTTGTGAACGTCCATTTCTTGAATCAGGGAAACGCAAGAAACTGGTCGGAAGAACACGGTGAGTTAAAGCAAATATCTTCGATGTTTGACCTACCGTGCTTTTCCGGCCCTTTCCGTGGCATTCCGTGATTCAAACCCTCGCCTCGCTTGAAATCATCGCTGTTTTCGGCCATCTTTCGCATCCAAAATAAATAATGCAGAGGAGTCCCGCCCCCTTGACCCAACTGAGCGTCAACCTGAACAAGGTCGCCTACTTAAGGAACACTCGGGATATCGGTATCCCCTCTGTCTTATGGGCAGCTCGCGTCTGCATCGAAAACGGGGCGGCCGGAATCACCGTTCACCCACGTCCCGACGAGCGACACATTCGCCCCTCCGATGTCCGTGAGATCTCAGAACTCCTCAAAGAATACCCCGATGTTGAGTTCAACATCGAGGGAAACCCCTTCGAGAATTTGATGGAATTGGTCTGCGAAGTCCGGCCGACTCAGTGTACCATGGTGCCGGACGATCCCAATCAGTCTACCTCGGACCATGGATGGGATATCGAGGCGGACCGAAAACGGCTGATTCCCATGATCGAGGAACTTAAATCCCTCGGTG
>JAJDBZ010000189.1 GCA_029261095.1 Candidatus Omnitrophota bacterium
TCCTTCGGCACGGCTTTCCCAAACTTTGGGATCGAGCGGCGTCGGCCAGAGAAGTCCCGACGACAAGAATTCGGGACCATGCAGACGCGTCGAAGAAGAAGCGCGCGCGCGAATGGCCGAAAGCCTCGCGACATCGACCTCTTCGCCAGGCTCGATTTCTCTCAATATCATG
Source organism: Candidatus Omnitrophota bacterium (assembly GCA_029261095.1). Lineage (GTDB taxonomy): Bacteria > Hinthialibacterota > Hinthialibacteria > OLB16 > OLB16 > JACKFH01. The sequence goes on from JAJDBZ010000189.1 coordinate 173, forward strand.
GCTGCCCCGATTCGTTCGACGGCGGGACGATTGATCGCTGCCTCGCCCAAGCGCCAATCTCCCAATCCGACGAGCGCTTGTTGACCCATGCTATGAATCGCGATCCAATTTGTCGGCGGAAACGCCTATTCGATCCAGCCATCAAGGGGTTCGAGGCTCGACAGACGATTTGCTCGATTGGCGATCAGAAAGAAAATCGTGCGCCCCAGCGAAGCATCAAAACTGCTCATGATGAGCTGATCACGAAATTCGATCGAAGGGCGCCGAGTCGTCCAATCGCGCGCGCGACCGAGCCATCTGACATCGACGCGCGAGCTGCCTTCGATCAGAGGCGAAGTCGGATCGGCGTCTTTCGTGACGCTTTCCCCCGCAACGATCCAAGGAGCGATCGATGATGCGACGCATGGGGATGTGGTGGTCATATCTCCCGGCCGTTATTACGAGAGACTCGTGATCGACAGCAAGGCGGTGTCTCTCCGCTCGGTGGACCCATTGGATTGGGCGGTGGCGGAGGCGACGGTTATTGATGCGACAGGTCGTCGATTTGCCAATGCACTGGAAATGTGGGGGGAGATGCCAGCGAAAGCATTAATTTCTGGTCTCACGTGGGTGAATGCAGACTCTGCAGCCATCTACAAAGAGGGCAATGGACGTCAGAATTATCTAATCTCCCGAAATAATATTTTTCAATGTTCCCGCGGGATCCTTCACGCTTCCGGCGAGATTATTGCTAACGTGATTGCCTTTAATAAAGAAGAGGGAATTAGCGGCTGCCGAGGGCCTATAAAGAACAATCTCATCTTTTCAAATAATGGAATCGGAATTCGTAGTTCGTGGGGCCCTATTATCAATAATACAATCGTGGGAAATCGAGGGCTTCAGAACGGCGGATACTCTTTGGGTAATTTTGGAACTCCTCCGGTTTTTGTCAACAATATCGTCCACGGAAATTTCCCGTTGGAGAATAATCAGATCCAGGATGGTATGCGACCGGAGTACTGCGTTCTTTCAAAGTGGGATGGGAACGGATTTGGAAACATTCTCCTAGATCCGGTTTTTGAAGACGAAGCGACTTTTGATTTCCGGCTCCGGACCCATTCTCCGTGTATTGATTCAGGAAGTGGGATCTCCAAACTGCGATTCGATGTCATGGGAAATCTGCGTCCTTATGACTCGGGTCTATCGGGAAGAGGGACTGGCTCGAGTATGGACATTGGGGCAATTGAATTTCAAGGGCAAGTCACCGCCATTATGCCACCCTCCAAACCGACCAACCTAAATCCCCCAGACGGTATCAGGGATATCTTGCCCAATCCGAACTTCGAATTTACTGATTTTATCGGGTCCGGAAACGGAAATACCTTTGCTGGAGCCCACCTGCAGGTTTCAGAGTCGAGCAACTTCTCGGAACTCGTCTTTGAAGAATTTTCACCGTACTCACCTTTCACTCAGTTTCAGATTCCTGACAAGGTTTTGCATCTTGGAAGGACTTACTGGTGGCGAGTCCGTCATCATGATGTTTCGCTCGTTTGGACCGATTGGTCGACTCCCACATCCTTCACCATTGTCGATGGTGAAGGACTGTGTGTCCCTAGAGATTTCAGGACCCTTAAAGAAGCGATTGAAAGTGCAACACATGGTGAGTCGATCACCATTTCCTTAGGTCAATATGCCGAAGACATTATTCTTAAAGGAAAAGACGTCCACTTGAGGTCAATCGACCCGTCATCCAAATCGGTTGTCGGAGGGACTATTGTGAATGGAGACATTTCATTCTGGGGTCAGGAGACACGACACTGCTTGATCGAAGGTCTAACATTAGGCTCATTTCTGTCAAACATTCAAGGTAAAGGTACCGCCGCGATTTTCCATTCTAATACTATGAGATTCAGGGAAGTAGAGGATTTCGATGGTGAATTCAATGCAAACGAAATGACTGTGGAAATGTTCTCAGACTGCAACGTCACCATGGTAAACAATCGAATCACCGGAAGTTACAGATTTCCGCATGTGTTTACCAAATGTTCAGGATTGTTTGGTAACAATATCTTGATGGCCAGAACTCAGGTTTCTCGAAATTCCGCTGAATCAACCTTCAACAGGTGCCATTTTGAAATCTTTAATTGCACCATTCACATTTCAGATCTCCAGGATCGCCACTCGATTCCCCTTTTCAAGGATTCAGGAGGCACTCTTAGAAATTCCATCATATGGTCTGCGAAGACTTTGAATGTGGATCTTTTGGAAGGTGGCCCTATCCCAAGTTTCTGTGTCGTCAGAGATTGGAGCGGAGGAAGCCTGAGCAATCAGGGTTTTGACCCGGGTTTTGTAGGCGCTGAGAATAGTGATTTTCATCTAAGGCCTAACTCCCCCTGCATCGACTCAGGGATGAACATCGCAGGATTGAACACCGATATTGAAGGAAACGTGCGGCCTTACGTTTCCCGCGAACCGATCGGAGGAGATGGCTCTGGATTCGATATCGGACCATATGAGTACACCGGGCCACCAACCCGAAATGGACTACCTCCCGCTCCCACCAATCTGTTTCCCAGCGATGGATCGATCGGTTTAACACGTTTTGTTCGTCTCGAAATCCAAGATCCATTCTCCAACCCCGAACCCTGGGACTATTGGTGGGCCAGCGATTTTGAGATTGCTTTAAACCCTGACATGGCGAATCTCATACACACACATCGGCTCCAAGAAAGCACTCCGGAAAGTTATCGTGTACCGGCGACCTTGTTGGAACACGACACAACCTACTACTGGCGCGCGCGAATTGTCGACTCCGCAGGAGGCCTTGGAGCTTGGTCCTCAGTCCGCAGTTTCTCCATTCGATCCTCGGATGAACCAATCGTCATAGGACCAGAGGATTTAGATCGTATTCAAGACGAGATTATCTCAGCCATCGATGGAACCGAGATTATCCTGCAGCCCGGATTGTACCCGATCAACCTCTCGTTAACGGGAAACTGCATCATCCTACGATCGATTGATCCCCAAGATCCTGTAATCGTCAGTAACACCATCATTGACGGAGGAAGTGTGGAGGCCTGTCTCACGTTTTCTGGAACAGAAACTCCAGATTGCGTAATCAGCGGGTTGACCCTCCAAAACGGCAGACCTGCAATTTGGGGGAATGACACTTTCGCCACTCTGCGAAAAAATCGCGTTACGCACAATCTTGGGGGTGTCTATAGATTCAATGGATTGATCGAGAAAAATGCGGTGATCTACAATCGGGCGGGGCGAGATTTCAATCCTAGGGCTGCCTGGGGTGGAGGTCTCGTTGATTGTGATGGAAGGATTCAGAACAACGTTATCGCCTTTAACACCAATAAGACATTCGGGTACCTCATTTGTAATGGGTGTACATCGCATTTCTGCACCCCCGTATGTCAACTTGTTCCGTTTGGAGGAGTCGGATCCGCCCTCATTCGATGTGAAGGGACCATTCAGAACAACACGATATACGGAAATGATACCGAAGAGAGCGGAAGCGCATTCTGGGAGTGCACTGGGCAACTGGTGAACAACATCGTATGGGGGAACTCGGGAAGGAAACGGGCATCCTTAATCGTCTCTTCCTCCACCCCCACCTACTCTTGCATCCAAGATTGGACCGAGGGTGGCGAGGGCAACATCAGTATAGAACCCGCTCTGATCGACCCAGTCAACGGGGATTTCCGCCTGTCGGAATTTTCGCCTTGTATCGATGCGGGAGCATTTCTCGCCGAGGTGGATGTCGATTTCGAAGAAGAACCTCGACCTTTTGACGCGAGCCCTGAGCCGAGAGGGGATGGGTCGGACTATGATATCGGAGCCGATGAGTACTCCTTCTTTCCGATCTCGCTGGTCGACCAGAATCAGGATTGGCGGATCGACCCATTGGATCTCTTCAACTTCCAGCTTGGCTGGATGTGGGAGGATGTCAGTGGGATGAAACCGGATCTCAACCATGACAGGGAGATCGACGCGGAAGACCTCCTCTTCCTCCTCAAAGGGTGGGGTGAATCGACGGGTCCCTCCAGGTAGGAACACCGCAGCCGCCCTCCGGAAACCGGGACTGGACTAGCCGTCTAGAAAATGGCGCTACGGGGTTCACGAAACGCTTGCTTTCTAGTATTTCACAGATTATCCTTAGTCAACCATTCTTTCGGAGGATACCGCATGATCCAAGGCCTTTCTTCTCTGCTTTCCGGTCTCCAATCGAACCTCCAAGCATTCAATAACACGGCAAATAACCTCGCGAATGTGAACACAGATGGGTTTCGCGAACGCACCACGAGCCTCTCCACAGGTCCTGGCGGGAACGGAGTTCGGGTCGCATCGACTCCATTGAATACACAGCCCGGTGCGATTCGGAGCACGGGAAATTCGTTGGATGTGGCTATCGACGGCGATTCTTTTTTCGAGGTCGAGACTTCGGATGGACCTCGGTTCACTCGGAGCGGTTCTTTCCAAATCGATGGCGAGGGATTTCTTGTCACCTCCCAAGGAGATCGGCTCGCCCCGGGAATTCAGGTTCCAGCGGCAGCGACTGATCTATCGATTGGCAGGGATGGAACAGTCTCGGGAACAGTGGATGGAGAACAGGTGGTTTTTGGACAGATCCAAAGCACTCGATTCAATAATCCCGGAGGTCTTGAGTCGGTCGGCGGGAATCTCTTTGCCGC
>JAJDBZ010000190.1 GCA_029261095.1 Candidatus Omnitrophota bacterium
AGAGCCTGGTGCTGCCAGTGGCTGACGTCTCTGATCGGGAACCTGTACCCTGTCCGATGTGCTGACGTCTGGTCCGCTGCTGAAGAAGAGCTTCTATGGAATTGGAGAAACGGTCTAAATCCCGTTTACGAGAATGATGAAGACTTCGAAGATTGGGAAGTCGATTATTTCAGAATTGAATACCAACAGTACCCTGCTCCTGCAGGAGAGTTGGTTTTCCAGATGAAGCAACGAGCTTTCTGTGAGCTTAACGAATCGGATTTCCTCCCTGGCTTCTCTGAAAATGATATGGCTCAGCTCCGAGCGCTGCGACCGAAACTGTTCCAGCTCAAGATCCGGCTATTGCGAGCTATCGCCGATCTCCTCAGGTCTTCTAGCCCGGATTATTCATCGAATTGTGGACAAAGTAGCCTCCTCTCGCATCTAAAGCATTACAGAACAACAGCTTACAGATGCTCAAGGAGGCATAGAGATGATTGTAGTCCGCGATCGGCTCGGGAACCTGGATTTTCATCCCAAGCACCCTATCGTCGTTCAGACCTGCGAGGAGTTGCTCAGCTCCGAGGCCGGGCTTCTCCTGCTGCGACAGTTCGATCACCAGATTGGATTCACCCAACGTATCGCTGATGGGATCCAAGACCCTCGAGCACAGAACCTGGTCACCTATCCCATGATCCAGCTCCTGCGAGCTCGCGTCTTTGCCATCCTCGCTGGGTATGTGGACCAACTCGATCACAACACTCTCCGCAGCGATCCTGTCTTCAAAATGATTGCTCAACTCACTCCTGTGGCTCCCGATACCGCTTCCCAGTCCACCTTCAGCCGATTCGAAAATCACATCGATGCCGGGTCCCTTCTCCGCATACGCGCAGCTCTCGTCGAAGCCTATCTGGATTCTTTCGAGGCCCCACCTCGCTCGTTGTTGTTGGATCTGGATGGAGTCGATGACCCCGTCCACGGCAAGCAGCACCTGGCTTTCTATCACGGATACTTTCGCCAACATCAATACTTTCCTCTGATCCTCACTTGCGCTCACACCGATCAGGTGGTCATGGCCAGCTTGAGACACGGCACTGCCGCTGCCACTCTGGGAGTCGACAGTGATCTGGAATTTCTCACCGAACGTATTCGCAGACGTTGGCCCAATGTCCACATCCGTGTGCGAGCCGATGCAGGCTTTGGAGCCCCTCTGATGTACGAGGTGTGTGAGCGATTGGGTCTGACTTACACGCTGGGGCTGGCAGGCAATGTGGCTTTGCACCGCGAAAGCGAGTCGTTATTGACCCAGGCGGTCACACAGTTTGAACAGACTCACCAGTCCCAACGTCTGTTTCGTGGTTTCTGGTATCAGGCAGGGAGTTGGGATCACCCTCGGTATGTGGTGGTGAAGTGTGAAGCCAACTCTTGTGGGACCAATCGACGGTATGTGGTGACGAATCGTCGGGGTGCCTGGGTTTGCCCTGATGCGTGCTACGACGAGTATGCCAAGCGAGGGGAGAGCGAAAATCGCAACAAGGAGCTCAAGTGTGATCTGCAGATGGATCGCTTGAGTGATCATCGGTTTCGAGCCAATGCGTTCCGTCTGAGCTTGCATGTGGTGGCGTACAATCTGTTGGCGAGGTTGCGTGGTGAGGTAGGAGATCCTCCCGAGGTAGAAGAGGAGGACCTGCCACCCGAGGCGTGGAGTCGTGAGGCCCGCAAGAGGTATGAGAATCGCTGTCGCCGAGAAGATCCGTTGGGGGAAGGTCATCCCTGCACCTGGCGTCTATTACTGATCTGCGTGCCGGCGTGGGTGGTGATTCAGAAGCGACGGGTGGTGGTTCGAATTAGCAGTCGTTGGCCTCATCAGCACTGGTGGAGTCAGGTCGCCGACCATCTCGCTTGCCGACCTTGTGTGCCTCATTTCTGGACCGGATAGCTCAAAGACAACACGAAAGACTTTGGGGGAAAGGGGGCGGTCTGCGCCGAACCAGACCGAGCACATCGGATCTACCCCAAAACGACCGACGGACAACAATGTGAAAAAGTTCTACACCATTAACGAATAATCCGGGTTAGGGGGAGTCTCGCTCAGAATTCTTCGCCCGCTCTCTGGACGACACAATTGCGAGAATGAACATAGCTGAAAACGTAATCCCAAAGACCACAAAGCCAGCAATTAGGATATACACATCATTCATTGGGACGTTCCTTTTGCATCATCAGTGTTCCGAACGACAGAATAGACGGCACCCAGATCCCGACAAACACTCCTTGAGCTTTGTCCACGAGAAACCATAGAAGTACCGATAGTACGAAAGAAATCCCAGCTGCGATCAAGAAACACAGCTTTGCATGACGCCTCGTTAATTCCACCGAAATATCTCCTGCGACTTTCAAATTTCTTTGATGCTCCAAGCTGACGAGTCATCTGTAGCCAGATAGTGTGATTTTTCAAACTCTGAGCTGTTAGCTTTTATTTTGACGCGGTGGGAATTTGCGAGTAACTTCAGAGCATTCGCCTGGACGCTCACAAAAGGAGACGACCTCCGTGACTCGAACATCCCTG
>JAJDBZ010000020.1 GCA_029261095.1 Candidatus Omnitrophota bacterium
CAGGCAGTGCGCGCTTTCCCGGCCAAATCCAGATCGAAACGGGACCCGCAATGTTCAACGATGGTGTCCTTCAAGTCGGCGAGCTGGAAGAAATTCTCATTCAATATCTTGACGAGGACGACGGAACCGGCGCAAGTGAGATGCTCTCCGCCACTGCCGAAACCGATTGCCAACTCCCTGATTGGACCCCTACATTCACATCAACTTCGACGCAGACCCCGACTGCCACTTTGACTCCTACAATTACACCAACACCCAACCCGGACCCGAAGATCTATTTTGTTGCGGACGACCAACCCCTCTCGGGCGATGGTCTCACTTGGGAAACTGCATTTAAGACAATTGGTAAAGCGGTTGATGTCGCAGTAGGTGGAGATGAGGTTTGGATCAAATCGGGGACCTATGAAGAGCGGATCTATTTGGATCAGGCGGTGTCGCTGTATGGCGGGTTTTCGGGAAATGAGAACTCACTGAACGAAAGGATAAAGGGAACTTCAACAACCATCCAGGGAGACCATGTCGAGTTAGCAAGATTCGCGGAATCCCGAGACGACGAAATGCTCGAAATTAACAACGAGATGGTCGTTGAGATCTCCGATGCCACAGGTGTCTATTTGGATCGTTTCATTGTGAAGGGTGGCATCTCCTCCGATGGTGGTGGATTTTCAATCACTCACAGCACGGTTTCCATTTCCAATTGCACGGTCGAATACAATGCGGTCAAAGGGCATGGCGGAGGGTTGTTTGCATATGATTCCCATTTGAGTCTTTTCCGGGTTATTGTCCGAGACAACAAGAATGTCTTATCGAGCGGTGGAGTCGATCCCCAAGGGGCTGGCTTGTTCGCCCAGGATTGTCGACTCATCGTGGACAGATGTCTATTCGAGGGGAACGAGTGTCCGGACTATGGGGCGGGAGGGGGAGTGTTTCTCCTACAGTGTGTATTGGACATGGATGCATCTTTCGTGGTTCACAATCGGATGATCAACAATTACGACACTCATGGATCGGACTCGGGCGGAATATTCATCGGAGACCGATCGAACGCCCATATCTCGAACACGATTGTCGGATTCAATTCCAGTCAATATGGATCTGCTTTGGTCTGTGATGAGTCGAGTCGATTGAACCTGGTTCACTCAATTATTGCACGAAACTACAACCAACAGCGCCCACGCCACTATTATTATCCATTCCTGATTCGAAGGGATCCAAAAGATCTTCGAACCGGGTCTCAGGTATTTGTTCGAAACAGCATCGTGGAAGAAATCGGTGGTAATCCGGATGTGGATTATTCAGTAGTTCGGAATTGGCCGAGCGGGCAAAATAATCGACGGGGACCAGTTTCGGATTTTGTCCCCTCATACGACATCGATCTTACCGACCTTTCTCTCGAGGTGACTGATTACTCATTCTTGAGTGCCCCCTCCCTGGTCGACTCCGGGACGACGGTTGCACTCTCCAAAGATATTCGAGGCAAACCGAGACCGGTCGACATCCCCGGCGTGGGATCTGAGGGAATGGGTTACGATATCGGCCTTCTCGAGTTTGGGCAGGATGAACTTGTCGGTGTCACTATTCCTCCGACTCCCACCTCAACCCGGTTCCCCAATCCCACGGATACGCCTACTCCCATGCAAACACCCACCTGCGCGGACCTCCCAACTGGCAATTACCCCGCCACCTTCACACCGATCCCTTACCAACCGGCGGCGACTCCAACTCCGACATCCGGATTCGAACGGATTGCCTACGTGGTCACGAATCCCAGAACTTCGACCTGGCCCAACCCCTACCTTTCACTCCGTGATGCTGTTGAGTCTTCAGGGGCGAATCGGATCATGGTGCAAAAAGGGGTTTATGACATGCGAGGCATCAACTTGATTGACCAGATTCTTTACGGCGGTCTCGAGGGGAATGAGGATATCTCCGACCTCGACCAGCGGGATTTTGAGTCGAACGAGACTGTTTTGATTGGGGGGTTTGGGAATAGGGGCGGAACCCTGGATGGTGTAACCGTGACCGGGGAAGCCGGAGTCAGTTGTTCTAATGATTGCGGTATCCTGAATTGCCGTTTCGTGGGGATTAACCGACTCGATTATCGGGAGGACCTACGTGGCGGCGCACTCAAGATCGGAAAAGGGACTCTGCGCGTCGACAATTGCTATTTCGGTTACAATTTGGCGAACCGAGGGGCTGGGATTCACGCTGAGGAGTCCAAACTGGTGGTTGCCAATTCAGTTTTCGAACATAACCAGGCGCGATGGTATACTTCCCTGTTCTGTCACTCTTGGTGCGACGAAGTATACAACGAGGGAGAGGGAGGGGCGATTTGGGGTTATCGTTCCGAAGTCGATTTTATCGGTTGTGAATTCCGGGGGAATACCGCCATGGGGGGTAAGGGGGGAGCTGTGCATATGTGGTCCTCCATGGGGTCAATCATTGGATGTCGGTTCGAGGAAAACACCTCTCACCGGGAGAGTGGCAACGCGATCTTCCTTGATGGTGGAGAATATTTCGTTCGTTCTTGCGAGTTCTTGAGAAATGGCGACCTTGAAACGAGTGGAAGTGGGGCGGTCTACCTTTGGGGGCCTAGCGGACGATTCGACAACTGTTACTTTGTCGAGAATTATGGCGAGGAGAGCGGAGCGATTCATTTCGAGTATGGTGGACCCACGTTTTTCAATTGTTTTTTTGTGGGAAACTCGTCTGCAAATGCGGGAAGGGCTTCGGCGATCGGCTCGAACCGTTCAGGGTCCTCGTATCCTGGTATCGATCTTGTCAATTGCACTCTCGTGGATCACACGGCGAACCCAATCGATCATGGATCGGTCATCGCCGCGCAGGTCCGGATTTACAATTCCATCCTTTGGAATCCCATCGACGAGTTTTCCTCGGGTGGGGATGTCGAAGTCTACGATTCGATTGTCGAGGAACTCGTCGATTTCGCCAATTCCGAAAATGTCCACACCACCTACCCCGGCTTCGCCGATTACTGCGCCGGGGACTTCCACCTCGCCGAAGGCGCGTTCGCCATCGACCGTGGAAACAACGCCTATGTCCCTGAAGATCTGCATACCGATTTTATCGGTGGCCCCCGCGTCCTCGGTACCTCTGTGGACATTGGTGCGGTTGAGTTCCAGTCGGTTGCGTATAACACACCGACCTTTACTCGCACGTTCACACCGACTCCGACTCTCACTCCGACCATCACCCCAACCTTTACCCTCACCCCCACCATGCTCTTCGATGTGGCCACCGATGGTCACATCGATTCGCGGGATCTCCTCAAACTCATTGTTGATGGGACCCTGAAATCGGGAAATGATTCCACCGAATCCGCGTTCCATTTCTCGGTTTATTGGAAGAGATCACGATAACTTGGGCAGCTGGCCTCCCCCATACCCCTTACGAACTACAATAACCTCCGGTATGATCCGTATGAAAAGATGGAAAAGTCGATTCCTTCCATCATGACTCACAACCTAGTAGGAGATTTCTGAAAATGATCAATGTTTTAGTGACCGGCGGCGCCGGCTTCATTGGCGGGAACTTTGTCCGCTATGCCCTGAAAAAACACCCCGATTGGCGCATTGTCAACCTAGATAAACTGACCTATGCGGGACGGAAAGAGAATCTCTCCGATATCGAACAGGACCCGGATACCGCCTCACGGTACCAGTTCGTTCTCGGCGATATCGCCGATGCCTCGGTAGTCGATCCGCTCTTCGATGAAGAGAAATTCACCTACGCCTTCAACTTCGCCGCCGAAACGCATGTCGATCGCTCGATCGGCGATCCCGGCGGATTCATCCAGACCGATGTTTATGGCACCTATGTTCTTCTCGAAGCGGGAAAACGAAACGACTTGAAACGGTTCGTACAAATCTCAACCGATGAGGTCTATGGCAGCATCGATGAAGGCAGTTTCACCGAAACCGACCTGATCACCCCGCGCAACCCCTACTCCGCGAGCAAGGCGGGCGCGGACCGTTTGGCTTACTCATACTTTTCCACCTACGGGATGGATGTGGTGGTCACTCGCGCTTCGAACAACTATGGCCCTTACCAATACCCGGAGAAACTGGTTCCCCTCTTTGTCACCAACGCTCTCGAGGATCTCCCCCTACCGCTTTATGGCGATGGGAAAAACATTCGAGACTGGTTGCATGTCGATGACCACTGTTCCGGCCTCGATTTTGTCTGCGCCAAAGGAAAAGCCGGAGAGGTCTACAACATCGGCGGCGGCAACGAGCGCATGAATATCGAGATCACCGGCCTCATCCTCAAAACCCTAAACAAGCCCGACACCCTCATTAAACCGGTCGAAGACCGTCTCGGGCATGACCGCCGGTATTCGGTCTCGACCGAAAAACTCCAGTCGCTCGGTTGGAAGTCGGAAAAAGACTTCGAGACCGGCATTGTGGAAACCATCAAGTGGTATGAAAACAACAGGGAGTGGTGGGAGCCGATCAAATCGGGCGAGTACAAGGAATACTATGAATCGATGTACCGCGATCGTCTCGATAAAGCCTCTTAGGACGACACAGCAATTTTGAATGTTTGAAGCACTCACCCAATTCATCGACAGCCACGACTAATTTGTGGTGACTACCCATGTGAACCCCGACTGCGATGCCCTCGGTTCGGCATTGGGGATGGCCTATCTGATCGAAGCGCGCGGCAAGAAGGCGCGGATCATCAACACCGATCCGACTCCAAGCCGTTTCGATTTTGTCGATCCAGACTCTCGCATCGAAGTCTATTCCGACACGGTTTTTCCGGCGGAGGATGAGGCTGTGGTCGTGGTCGATGTCGGCGACCTGCGAAGGATCGGCAAACTTGGCGAGTTTTTTCTGGAACACCCCCGGCCCTTCGCGTGTGTCGATCACCACAAGAGCAACACCGGATTCGCTCAGGTCAACATCCTTCAACCCGAAGCCTGTGCCACCGGACTGATCCTCGCTCGCCTTGCGAAAGAGTGGAATATTTCCATCGACCCCAAACTCGCCAGCGCTCTCTACATCGCCATGTACACCGACACCGGCGGGTTCCGTTTCCCCAACACGGACGCCGAAACCCTTCGTGTGGCTTCTGAACTGATCGAAGCCGGCGCCGATCCTTCGTATCTCGCGACCGAGTTCAGCGACAACATGCCGCTGGGACGAGTCAGGCTTTTCGGGGAAATCCTCGAAAATTTTAAACTCGAGGCTGAGGGAAAAATCATCTATGTCACCCTCACACTCGATCAACTCGAGAAACATGGTTGCGACCGATCCGATGTCGAGGGTTTCGTGGAATACATCCGAGGTATCGAGGGAGTCGAACTCGCCATCCTCTTCCGTCAAGCCGACCAACAAAACACCAAACTCAGTTTCCGTTCCGGCGACTATGTCGACTGCAGCCTCCTCGCCGGCAAGTTCCATGGCGGCGGGCATTATCACGCAGCTGGTGCCACTGTGTTCGCCTCGGTGGAGGAGACAGTGAGGCAGGTCTTGCCCGAAGCCATCCGTGTGGTGGAAACCGGGGCACAAACTTAATCCCACCCCAACCCGACCGAACGGGAGGGTTTCGTGTGTATAGCGACGAGTTTCAACTCGTTGCGGGTTTGATCTCTCCCACTAGAACACATCGCATCCGAAGCCATTTGGGAAATGGAACGAGGCAGAGCCACGTTCCAGCGCCGTTAAGAAACCTCGATCCCAATCTTCCCGATGGTATGCCCCGTCTCCTGCTGCTCGTGCGCCTTGGCGAGATCATCCAATGAAAACGTATGACTCACATGAGGTTTCAAATGGCCCGAGTCCGCGAGGTGGGCGACTGTGGTGAGGGTTTCGTTTTGGATTTCTGGGTTGATTCCGAGCGCGGTGGGGACTCCCATGAACTCGTAGTGGAGCGAGGCGCCGATTCGGAAAAGTTTCTCGGTCGCCTTCGAACTGTCGACCGGGAGAATCGTGACAATCTTACCGTTGATGGCGATGCAATCTAGTGATTGAACAAAATTGTCGCCGCCGACTGTGTCGAATACGATATCGCATTTCCCGCCACCGGTCAGCCGTTCGACTTCCTCGATGAAGTTTGTGGATTTGTAATCGATCACCTCATCGGCTTTCAATTCCTCGCGACAAAACTCAATCGACTCTTTTCTCCCCGCCGTGGTGATCACCCGGCAACCCACCTGTTGTGCGAACTGGATCGCGACGTGACCCACACCGCCCGCGCCCGCGTGGATCAGGACTGTCTGGTTGGGTTGGATGCCGCAATGGTGGTGCAGGGCCTCGTAAGCGGTTAATGAAACTAAAGGAAGCGCGGCCGATTCGAGGTGGCTGAGCTCCTTGGGTTTGAAAGCCGCGCTGCGGGCATCGACCGCGACAAACTCGGCATTCGATCCGTTCTTATAGAGGTTGGGTGAGGCGAAAACCTCGTCTCCCTTTTTGAATTGGGTGACAGCGCTTCCAGTTTCCTCAACCACGCCACTGACATCGAACCCGAGCACCATTGGAAAGGAGCGTGGCATGTAGCTGGTGCTTCGAATTTTGGTGTCGACGGGATTCACCGCCGAGGCATGGACTTTCACCAGAATGTCGTGCTCGCCGAGTTCCGGGATGGGAAGGTCCATCTCTTTGAATTTGTCGACTCCGCCATGTTCCTCAAACCCGATTGCTTTCATGGATCAATGCTCCTTTACAATAGATCGTAGCGCCGTCTTCCAGACGGCCCGTCCCGTACCGCATTCACATGCGCCGAGAAGGGATTCTCGAACCAGCGCGCCCCTAATATTTCATGGTGTTAGCTTTGAGAATCGTTCATAAGCTTTCTCCCAGTCCTCACGACCGGAGGGTCGGTATTCGCGGATATCAAAAGAACGTTTGACCAAACCTCGTCCTTCCCAAAGGTCTTTCACTTCGTTCATGGCCACTGCTTGGGTGATCAGATTACCGATGGCGGTGGCCTCGGTCGGTCCCACCTTCACCGGGATCCCCAGGACATCGGCGATGAGTTGGTTGAGGAGTTCGTTCTTTCCTCCTCCGCCTACCACATGCAACACCTCGATCTTCCCATCCCCCCGGAGTTGTTCGATTTTCTCCAACACCTGACGGTACCTCAGGGCCAGGCTCTCGAGGATGCAGCGTGCGATATCACCGATCTCTTGAGGGACTGGCTGACCCGTCTCCCGACAGTAGTTCTGGACACGCTTCACCATGTTGCCTGGCGGGAAGAAACGCGGGTCATCGGGGTTGATGAAGGATACTTGCGGCTCTGCCTCTCCCGCCATCCCCGCGAGTTCCGAATAACCCACCGATTGCCCCTCAGCTTTCCATGTCCGGCGGCACTCCTGCAGAATCCAGAGCCCCATGATGTTTTTTAAAAATCGGACTGTCCCTTCCGCGCCGCCTTCATTGGTAAAGTCTTCCATCCGCGCTTCTTCCGTTAGGATGGGATCGGCCGTTTCGATCCCCAGCAGCGACC
>JAJDBZ010000191.1 GCA_029261095.1 Candidatus Omnitrophota bacterium
GGTTTTGGTCCTGTAAGGACATGAAGCGGAGATTCGCGAGGCGGAATTTAGCCCCAATCCCAATCTGATCCTCACATCCTCTTGTGACGACAAGACGAAGATCTGGGAGATTCCAACTGGAATAGAATTGGCGACGGTTGAGGGAAGGTATCACGAATGGAAGTCCAATTCTTTTAGTCCAAGTGGTCGTAATTTGGTGACGAAGTATTTTGATGGGTCTACCGCCATGTTCTCGGAGGCAGAGAGTGGGAAAGAATTGTTCCGGTTAGAAGCAAGTTTATGCGTCCATTCAAGAGCAGTTCCTAGTCCGTGCGGAAATCGGGTTGTCTTGACATCCTGCGAGGGGACAAGTGTGTTTGATAGAGTAAGCGGACAGAGGCTCTTCGATCTCATCGGACATTCGGCCCCTGTTGAATGGATAGAGTTCAATCGGGATGGAATGAGGATGTTGAGCACCCCGGATGATGGAACCCTAAAGATTTGGGATGCTGAAACAGGAGAAGAACTTCTCACTATTGAAACGGTGAAGAGGGGACATTTCTACGCACAGTTCATGCCCTGCGGGCATGACATCCTCGTTCGTACTGGATTTGGTAACGAAGAGGTTTGGAAAGCCGCCCCATGGCGGTGGGCGGATTTGCCGGGGGATGCGTCGCAGACATGGGAGGAACGATTTCGATTGTGGAGGCTCCAAAGGTGAGCCGGAGTTACCACACTGACAAAGAATCCGTGACCGCGAAGAGAAATCTCAAGCGAGAGGAATGCGGGTGTTGTGTAGTTTTACCCCGAATCATCCAACGGAAGCCCCGTCCTGGGGATATCCACCCCGTGGATAAGAAGGCGCTTCGGGGAATCTTGCGGTCCAGTCCGGAGGAGTATGTCTATGGCCTCGATCGGATCGAGTTCAAACCTCGTGAAGCCCCGCGATCTGAGGAGGGATACACACTTATAGGGGCCCCGTTTGGATTTTATATGCGGGTTGATAAATCCATTACACTCTTCTCTCTTCCAATGACATGGGTCTTAAGAGAGATCAGCCCGGGGCTAACCTACACGGTCACTGGGTGGGGAGGCAACATCCAAGAAGAAAATGGAAAGATCATTGTCGAGTGGCCTTCGGAGAATCACCTGGGGCTCTGGTTTACCTGCACGGTCATTCATCATGAACTGGGTCATCATTACCGCCACCAGTACCGTCGTAAACGGAAGCATGCCTACTGGACCGAGGAGGAGATGGTCGCAAACCTTCATGGCTCCAGACTGACCCGTGAAATGTTTCAGAACCTTGGCAAGCAGAAGAGAGCGCGCGAAGAACAGATCAAAGAGGGACGAAAGAAATGAGTCGAACTCTTAGGTTAATTATTGCGATTGCAATCCATGGAAATACGCAATCCGATATGTAAAATCCCTCCTCCAATTTCCGAGTGTGACATCGTGGTGGCATCTATTCCGCTTGAGAGTTAACCCTCCTGAGCTAATCGCGGATCCTAGAATCTGACAAAGTATCGTAATTCTGTCGGATCAACGAGATCTCGGATGTATCCTATCTATTTCACGCACAAGATTTCCTTTGATTCCCTCCTATTCCGACGGTTTCCGCCATGATCAATCTTCATTTGTTCCCTTTGTAAGATTGAATCGCCGTGCCTCGTAATCAATGAGTAGAGGCACGAATGATTTGGATTCAAGGGGGCAAAAAGATGAAAACACTTCAAGATGCACCTAACCAGACCAGGACTGATTTTCAAACCACGATCGAGAAGGTTTCTAGAAACTCGTTGGATCGTTCCAAAAAGGCCCGATTGGTCGGAGTAATCCTCATTTCTCTTGTTTCTGCTGGATGTTCTCCGATTGAGTCCGCTGTGCAGGATCACGACGAAGTGCGGGCAGTCTTGCAAGAGAAGGTAGAGGCCGACATTTCAGAGCACGAGATAGCCACAAAATATGCCATCCTCATCAACGGAGATACCTCTAAACTCCACAAGGAGAACATTGGGAGGGCAAGGGACTCCTTACGAGGTCTCGGTTTCAAGGAAGAGGACATCTACATTCTTTCAACTCACCATGCTCGTCCCAGAGCAGAATCAAAATCGCTTGTGAATGCAGAATCGTCGCGGGAGAACGTCGAATTGGTGATGAAACACCTTCACCTTAAGGCTAATGAAGATGACACCGTGGTCATTTATGCGACCGGACATGGTAGCCGCTTCCTTGACGAGTCGTTCCTTGATTTATCGGATTCCTTCCTCTCTTCTGAGGAATACAAAGACCTCCTGGCCGGGATCAAAGCAAACAACATTGTGAGTGTCATGGATCAGTGTTACTCGGGGGGATTCACTGATGCTCTCTGCGGAGAATCCAAAAACATCACGTATCTCTGCAATACGGATTCAACTCATACCACCTACTGCAAATATTTCTCCAAGGAATTCTGGAGATCTTTATCCAACCCAGAAAGAGACATCGATGGTGATGGAAAGATATCGGTGAGAGAAGCCCATTACTGGGCAATGGAGAAGCACAAAGCCTACTTGGCAGATCGGGAAGAGGAAACGAACGGTCACTATTACTGCTCAACAGATGAAGAAGTCTTTCTGGATTGATTCCAAGCAAGGGTCGGTTGCGCATCATGAAAGAACTTGCAGGAGACCATAACCACTATTTGTCTCATTGCCTCGTCGGACGCTCGCTGACAGGGTGAAGATGAAGTAGGTCTTACCACTTCATTGATGAGTTGCCGTAATCCGATCGTGAGGGTGTGGTGAGCGTCGGATGAACGCACCCGAAAAGCTCTTTCTGTTTCTTGGTTTTTGTTTTTTTCCTAAGTTTTATGCTGAATTTTCAGCGGCCTCCGGAGCCGGAGGTCATTGGTTCGAATCTCCCAGACAGTGATGTCCGGTTCAAGCGAGGACGTTTCTGCATGCATTGTGCGCATTTCTCGCCAAAGTAGGCCGATTTGCGTGGAACCCGCCGGCTACAACCAAATGGAATTGCTGGGCTTAGGTTGGTTTGTACAATCGACATCTGACCCACGGGAATTAGATTTTTCATCCTTGAGTCACTCCTAATCGAAATTCCCTGAAATTCCTAAGAAGGTCACTTCCCTTCCCCATGGGCCAATCCCAGTCCTTGTCGAAAACGTCTTTGCCCGCTTGGTTTACAATTAAGGACATGATCAGCTGATGATCCGATTCAGTTGCACAGTTGGGCAACGAATTGCCTCAAGAAAGGATCTGACAGATAATACTCGTGTTGAAATCCCGTGATTCAGCACCCATCGTTGTGAACACTTTCCTGGGTTGGTTGCGGGGAGGTAGGATGGAAAGAATCGGAGTACACATGCCGCCAAACACGAATCAAGAGGAGGTTTTCATGAAACAAAAATCTCAAACAGAACAAACACAGATTGAGGCCTCGGCGTCACGCCGGGATTTCATGAGATTCGGAGGAGCTGTGGCCGCCACTTATGCTCTCGGAAATGCCAGCCTACCCAAGGCATACGCCGGTGAAGACAACACCATCCGACTCGCCCTTATCGGCGCTGGCGGCCGCGGCAACGGAGCCGT
>JAJDBZ010000192.1 GCA_029261095.1 Candidatus Omnitrophota bacterium
TCCCTGTTGGGTTCTTGGGTATGGCATTTTGGCGTCGTGCCGATCTTCCAGGCTAATCCGGTTCTGGGCGGCTTTCCCGGTGGGGATCGGATTGGTGGGGATCGCTCTGGAAGTCCTGGCGATCGCCCATTTACTTAACCGTTTCTCGGTCTCTACAGTTTCAATCCTTGCCTGTGTCGTGGGTCTGCTTCTCCGTCGGAGATCGATGCACGGCGACCGATCACTGGGTGAAGAGATAACAACCCAGGCATCCGATGTCTCGGTCCCCAGGTTCGCGGAGTACGGAGTCTGGGCCATCTTCGGTCTCCTGACCTGGTTTAATTTCCAACACGCGCTCTTTTACCCTCCGGATTATTGGGATGCGCTCATCTATTATCTCTACTATCCCAAACTCGTTTTCCAGGAAGGGGGCATCCCCTTCCCGGTCGATGCCAATGGATTTCCGGAACTGGTCCAAGGCCAGGTCGGCCTCGGGCTGGGGGCCAATTACGCTCACCTCTTTCTTCTCTGGCAGGCGGGAGTTTGCACCCTGGCGGGCGAGTGGAGCACCTTCCCCGGTCAGTGGCTGCCGCCCCTAGCGGGGCTGGGGACCGCCCTGCTTGTGTTTGGAATGGTGCTGGAGAGGACCGGCAACCGACGCATCGCTCTCTTTTCCCTTATCGTCGTTCAATCCGCGCCATACTGGATCTGGTATCAGCACTGGTGCTCGGATTATCCACTGGCGGTCTGGTTCACCATCGCTTCGGTCGCTCTCATCGCAGTTCCCCGCACGGGGCTGCAATTCGCTTTTCCCGCTTTGGTGGCGATAGCGGTTGCCGGAAGCCATCTCAATTACTTGATGGCAAGTCTCTGGCTTTTCCCGTTGCTTGTCTGGTTTTGTTTGGACCGGCGCGACCGATTCGGAAAAAGCGTTCTTTGCCTCGCAGGGGTTGGGATGGTCCTCTCCTCCATCTGGTTCATCCGCAACTGGGTGGTGACCGGGAATCCGGTGTATGCCTTCTTTCCTGAAATCTTTGGAGGCATCAACGTCGATCTCGATGTCCTCGCATCCTGCCAGATCGAGTGGTCCTACAACGGGGATGGGCTCCGATCGGTCGGGGCCACTGTTTGGGAAAGGATCTTGAGAACACCGCTCTATTTCTTGGGAGACCCCTATACGAGCACCAAATGGGCGGCAATCCCATTGGGCTGGTTTGTCCCTGGGGTCTTGTTCGTGATCATGAAGGGCCGTTTCGATGTCTTTCGAATTTCGGTCCTGGCCTACTCCTTGTTCCTGCTTTTCTATGAATACTTTATCTCGCCGCTCTATCTCTACCACATCATGCCGGTTGTTCCACTCATGGTGTTGATCGCAACGGATTGGATGGAATCGGTGGACCGTTATCGGATCTCGAGATGGGTCCAAGGAATGCTTGCCCTTTCGGTCTTCCTTGCTTTCGGACTCCCGACCGCTTTCATGGGCGCAAAACTACCGAGCCCCTCGCTTCAACAGACCTTTCAACCCGGAATGAACCCCGACCATTTCCTCGAACAGGCGCTCGGGGACAGCTACCCCACCTTCGAAGCCATCAACGAAACCCTCCCTGAGGATGCGATCCTGCTCACCCACGAGAACCGCCACCTCTATATCCGTGACGATATCAAGTTCCTGCACCTGGATGATTACCGTCTGATCGATTGGTATGGCAAACCCGGGGACGAAGTCTTGGCGAGACTGCGCGATCTCGGTGTTGGCTACTACCTGAAAATCCCCAACGAACACCGACACCCCATAGTTGCCAACCTCGGAATCGATGCCTTGCTACCCGACCATTTCAAACTGGTTTTCTCAAAGGGGGGGCATTTGCTCTATCGGTTAAGAGGCAATTGATCGTTGATGAGAAAGTTTTCCCGCTCGGGATTCCATCTGAAATATGAAAGAAAGGATCAGCAATTTATCAATAAATACTCAGAGAAACTTCACCTTGACCTCGGAGGCTGCGGATTCAAAATCTCGATCCATTGTGATTATGTTCAGCTCATAATTCTTAGCGAGGGCGGTTTGGTAGCAGTCATCAAAATCTAGGTTCACTTTTCCTCGGAGATCGGATAACTCTTGATACTCTTCGCTTGTGCTGGAGATCGACCGATTTGATTTTCCCTTTGAGTTCGGCTAGCGCGCCCCCCCAACGAAAATCAAAATTCCGTTCCATCTTGCGGGGCATGTTCCGGTCGAGAAGCGACTGAATGAAATCCTCGGCTTCCTTCCAAAGGGATGGGGGTAATTTATCAATCCTATCTTTTAACATTCAGAATCGTCTCTTCACACTCATTCTATCTCGGGATCGGATCCATCATCAAGCGCTGTACACATCTTTGACGGTGTTCCCATAGAGGCCTCAATTTACCTTTCAGCACGGTTATTCAATTTTGGCGTCCATTTAGGTGGGAAAGCCCATGACAAAACCAGTCAATGATAGGGCCTTTAGTCCCCGACACTATTCCGCCACCTTCATATTCGCCAGCTTCTCAAATGCGCGAATCACCCCCTGGGTCCCCAGGTCTCCGCCTCCCTCGGCCTCGACCGCGCGGAACATTTGTTGCGAGAATGCGACTCCAGGCAGAGGGAGGTCTTCTTCAGTGGCTGCTTCCATCACCAGTTTCAGATCTTTCAACAGCAACTTCACCATGAAACCGGGCGAGTGATCGCCTCTGGCGATCATCGGCCCCAGGTTGGCAAGCGCCCAGGAGTTGGCGGCGCCACCGGTAAGAACACGCAGGGTCTTCTCCAGGTCCAATCCCGATTTCTTCGCCAGCAAGAGCGCTTCGCATACCGCAACCAGATGAGTTCCAACCAGGACTTGGTTGCAGAGTTTGGTCGACTGTCCCGCACCGCTTGGACCGACATGGGTGATGGTTTTTCCCATCGCTTCAAACAACGGCAAGGCTCGGTTGAAATCGGATTCCTCGCCCCCCGCCATGATGGTCAGAGTCCCGTTGATCGCGCCGACATCGCCGCCGCTGACCGGCGCATCAATCATCCCGATCTTTTTGTCCTTCAGTTTTGACGCAATCTCCTTGGTCACCGCCGGGGAAATGGTGCTCATGTCTATCACCACAGAACCCTCCTCCGCAGACTCGATCACGCCTTTCTCACCCAGGATGACCGCTTCGACATCAGGGGTGTCGGTTACAATGGTCACTGTCGCATCCATTCCCTTAGCCGCCTCGGCGGGGGTCTCCGCCTTCTTCGCGCCCTCTTTGACCAACTCGTCGCACTTACTCATGGTCCTGCTATGTACCGTGACCTCATACCCCGCCTTCATCAGGTTCCGGGCCATGGGCAGCCCCATGATCCCCATCCCGATGAAACCCACTTTCTTAATATCCGATGACATCTTCGATCCTTTCTTTTGAATCACGGAAGGATATGGAAACTGTAGGGCGGATTAGCGAATGCGTAATCCGCTATGTCGCAACCATACGCTCCAATCCTCACGAGACTGTACAACATGGCGGATTACGGACTCCGTCCTAATCCGCCCTACAACCACAGCCCTTGACTAAATCTTGACAGACGACTCTATTATTAGCCCCCCTATTCATGACAAACCACCCCAACCGACCCTCTCCCTCCATCACCTGATAGGGCTTTGCTCCGTTGAATAAGGAACTACAATAGAGAACAGGCCTGCCCTCTAGCAGGCTTTGTTTTTTCACAGGTTTTCGCAACAATGGAAACTCACCGATTTTGAAGGATCAAGCGAGAAACCATGTCAAATCCGCACATCCCCGCGCTTAGGTTCGGGAAAACTTATGAAAGCCTCGACACCGTCGAGGTGAAAAGCGCCCGAAATGGTGAGACCTTGGCCAAAATCAGCCAAGCCAATACCGGTCTGGTCCGTCGTGACCTGAAAAAGATCGCCAAGTCGCATGAGGTCCTCCGAAAGGTTCCAATGCAGAAGATGATGGACATCTGCAATCAGGCCGGCGAACTTTTCATGGATGCGGATTTACCCCTGGGCCTCGAGGGTGAAAAACAATCCGCGGATTCCTATGTCGAAGTGCTCTCCGCCACCAGCGGTCTCCCCCACACCCTTGTCCGAAAGAACATGGCGAAGATCTACGAGGTATTCACCGAGATGCCGCGCATCCTGAAAGGGCTGACACGCGGTCTCGACCTGACCATTCTCGATAGCGGCCTCGGGGAACAGGATGGCGTCCCGGTCAGTTACTATCCGACAACTCATTCCCTCGGCGTGGTCTTGCCCAGCAATTCCCCCGGAGTCAATTCGATTTGGATGCCCTCGGTGGCGCTAAAAATTCCAGTGGTGCTCAAACCGGGCAGGGAAGAGCCTTGGACCCCCTTCCGGGTCATCCAGGCTTTCATCGCCGCTGGATGTCCCGCCGAAGCCTTCGGTTTTTATCCGACCGACCATGAGGGCGCGGCGAACATTATGAGCACTTGTGGCAAAGCGATCATCTTTGGCGATGAAAAGACCACCGCCAAATATGCCGACAATCCGAACATCCAGATTCATGGTCCCGGATGGA
>JAJDBZ010000193.1 GCA_029261095.1 Candidatus Omnitrophota bacterium
CCGAAAGGCGTAGTCGATGGGAAACAGGTTAATATTCCTGTGCCGCCGTATGGCGTTAAGGCAAGGGGGGACGGGGAAGGATAGTTCGAGACTCAGGTGGTTTTGAGTACCGAAGCGTGTAGGCGGGCTTCCAGGCAAATCCGGAAGCCATCAACGCTGAGACGCGACAGGGTGTTAGTACTTTCGGGGAACGCACTTCGGACGATTCCATGCCTCCAAGAAAAGCCTCGTGTCTTGCCATAAGGTGACCGTACCGCAAACCGACACAGGTAGGTAGGATGAGTATTCTAAGGCGCTCGAGTGATCACTCGTTAAGGAACTCGGCAAACTAGCCCCGTAACTTCGGAAGAAGGGGCGCTCTCTTGTGTGAAGTGTATACATGTGGAGCATTGGAGAGCCGCAGTGAAAGGTCCCAGGCGACTGTTTAGCAAAAACACAGGACTCTGCAAACACGAAAGTGGAAGTATAGGGTCTGACGCCTGCCCGGTGCTGGAAGGTTAAGAGGTGGGGTTAGTCTTCGGACGAAGCTCTAAATCGAAGCCCCAGTAAACGGCGGCCGTAACTATAACGGTCCTAAGGTAGCGAAATTCCTTGTCGGGTAAGTTCCGACCCGCACGAATGGCGTAACGATCTGGGAGCTGTCTCAACGAGTGGCTCGGTGAAATTGTAATACCGGTGAAGATGCCGGTTACCCGCAGCTAGACGGAAAGACCCCGTGGACCTTTACTATAGCTTGACATTGGGTTTTGGTAGTACTTGTGTAGGATAGGTGGGAGGCTTTGAACTCGGATCGCTAGGTTCGAGGGAGCCAACCTTGAAATACCACCCTGGTAATATTGAAACTCTAACCCTGGTCCGTAATCCGGATCGGAGACAGTGTCAGGTGGGTAGTTTGACTGGGGCGGTCGCCTCCTAAACTGTAACGGAGGCGCGCAAAGGTTCTCTCAGCACGGTTGGTAATCGTGCGACGAGTGTAAACGCATAAGAGAGCTTGACTGCGAGACACACAGGTCGAGCAGGTGCGAAAGCAGGTGTTAGTGATCCGGCGGCTCTGAATGGAATGGCCGTCGCTCAACGGATAAAAGGTACCCCGGGGATAACAGGCTGATCTTCCCCAAGAGCTCATATCGACGGGAAGGTTTGGCACCTCGATGTCGGCCCATCGCATCCTGGGGCTGGAGAAGGTCCCAAGGGTTTGGCTGTTCGCCAATTAAAGCGGTACGCGAGCTGGGTTCAGAACGTCGTGAGACAGTTCGGTCCCTATCTGCTGCGGGCGTAGGAAAATTGAGAGGATCTGTTCCTAGTACGAGAGGACCGGAACGGAGCGACCAATGGTGTTCCTGTTGTTCTGCCAAGAGCATCGCAGGGTAGCTACGTCGCGAAAGGATAACCGCTGAAAGCATCTAAGTGGGAAGCCCACCTCGAGATGAATTTTCCCCCTCTTCGGAGGATAAGTCCCCTTAAAGACTATGAGGTTGATAGGCCGGGTGTGGAAGTGCAGCGATGCATGGAGCTAACCGGTACTAATTGGACGAAAGACTTGATCTATGAAACTTGCGTAAGTCAACATCATCCCACAACATTCATAGGCGAATGTGTGGAGTACTTAAAATCTTGGTGTCTAAATTGAACAAAGTAAGGTGCTGTGTCGTGGCTCTGCCTCGACACACGGCCCCGCGGATTCTTATCCGCTGGCCTCACGCGCCCAAAAGAGATGACTAACGGAGCCCTTTTTAGGGTGCCGTTACGAGAGATTTCCGGTGTGTATGGAGGAGGGGAAACGCCTGTTCCCATCCCGAACACAGCAGCTAAGCCCTCCATCGCCGATGGTACTGCTCCTGAAAGGGAGTGGGAGAGTAGGACCGTGCCGGGGAATATGAAGCGCCTCTTGGGCAACCAAGCAGGCGCTTCGTCATTTTTGCCCGAATGCCAAGGCTTCCTTGTCGGGTGAAATAGAGACTCTGTCTTTTACCACCCTTCTCCATACCCATATATCACATTGGATCAAGCCATTGAAAACGACTGGAACCGACCCGCTTTTGAATCAATCCTGGGGTTCGGTAAGGGTTCTCATGACCGCCTCAAGTGGACCTCGCTTGAAGTACTTTCGCCAGACACTTGCGAATAGACCTGCCGAGACACAGAACGCGACCGTCGCCAAAACGGAAAAGGAAACTGTCTGATCGTAGAGTCTTCCAAGTGCATCGAGAGTCCCCATTCCAACGACAACATGGGAAACATAAAGAGTCAGAGCGAGCTGACCGGTGGCGGTCAATGGGAAGAGCAATACGGAATCACGACACCTCTCACCGACCTCGACCGAGGCTGCAATGACCGCGCACGCGGTTCCAGAGCCCGCGATCATGTATAACGGTACGGGTGGAATCGGAGAGGTTCCAAAGAGTGCTGCGATATCCTCACTCTCCACCTCGGTGCCTCCACTTGATAGGAAACGGATAAGAACCCAACTTAGGCTTTCCGCGAACAGAGCGGACGCTACACCCCATGTGAAAACACGGCCGCGAAGGGCCGGTTCTCTCATATTCAACCTCCCAACCACCATCCCTAGAAGTAAGAATGCCAGCCAAGGGATTACCGGATGAAATCCATTGAAAAAGAGGTGCCGCGTAAACCCTTCCACCGTCCATAAACCACTGTATGTGAGCGTTTCCCAGTCCCATTCTCTTTCATAGTCCAAGAAAAGAACCATGGCCACAGAGACCGCCGCAAGAGAGAAAGCCACGATCAGAATTCGACCATTGGGGGCGGTGAATAAGAAAGCGGCTATGAGAATATAGATCCCATAGAAATGGAGGATATCCGCCGGCCAGATAGGGGTATAAAGCAAACCGACGACAAACAGGAACACGGCTCGTTTGATGAGTGTGCCACGATCTCGTGCGATGATTATTTGGTTGTTCGAAAGGCGCCCTCGTCCCGTCATCAAAGATATCCCAACACCAGCGAGAACCACGAATGTCGCAGCCGCACGACCCTCGAGCAAACCAACAGACCACGAAAGCCAAGTAGGTTCCTCTATTTGGCCGCACATGACGACTTTGAAGTTGACAAGGACCATCCCAAATACAGCCAAAGCACGAGCCAGATCGTAACCGAGTATGCGATTTCTCTGATCATTCGAAGTCGTGACAAGGTCTAATCCCATTGCTCAGCTCCAATTCTTCGACCCCTACTTGAGACCAGCAACCATCACCTTAGTTGAAAGAAAGCAGGCTTGTCGATCAGCGGTTGTCACTACATTGCCAATCTCTCCGGTGACTATGAAGGAGGGAAACGCCTGTTCCCATCCCGAACACAGCAGCTAAGCTCTCCATCGCCGATGGTACGGCTCCTGGAAGGGAGTGGGAGAGTAGGACCATGCCGGGGAATAGGATTCGCCTCTTGGGAAACCGAGAGGCGATTCGTCATTTTTGCACATTCTGATTTCTGTATTCCTATATGGTGCTGTTTCGTGGCTCCGCCTCGACACATGGCGTCGCGGACTCCCGTCCGCTGTTCGTGAACACCGAGCCGTCACATCGGATCGGGACCCGACACGGTGCTGGATCAGTCAAAACTCCCCCAACCCCTTCGTCCCTGTCTTGATCCTCAACAGATAACTGTCCGCCGTCATGTAGAGCGTCGACCCGTCATCCCCAAAAGTGCAATTCGCAGTGGCATTTTCTGTAAGGATGGTCCCCAATCTCTTGCCTTCGGGGGAGAGTACAATAACCCCGCCAGGGGCGGTCGCAAAAACGTTGCCGTGGATGTCCACCGCCATCCCATCGGGGGCGCCTTTCATCTTTCCCATGCGGTCGGAGATATCATGAAAAACTTTCCCCTCGCCAATCGTACCGTCCTCGAGAACGGGGAACGATTTCCAGATCGGCGCTTTGCCATCGGAGTTGGCGACATAGAGAGTCTTTTCGTCCGGAGAGAGACCGATGCCGTTGGGACGGCTCATCTCCTTCGTGAGGAGGGTCACCTCTCCGTCCTTCGATAGGCGGTACACTCCCTGAAAGTCGAGTTCCTTCGATGGGTCGTCCATGTTCTTCTCGAGACCATAAGGAGGATCGGTGAAATAGATGTCGCCGTTGGAATGAATGACCAGGTCGTTAGGACTGTTGAATCGTTTCCCTTTATACCGGTCGGCGAGCGTTTCGTACGTGGGTTTGGTTCCCTCCAATGACTCGAGCCTCGCCACCCGGCGGTCCCCGTGTTGACAGAGCAGGAGGTTCCCATCGGCGTCCAAGGCCAACCCGTTGGAGCCCACCTCGCCACCGCGCTCGGTTTCGCCGGTGTAACCCGAAGGCATGAGGTGGAGGCTGAGACCTTCGCCCTCTTTCCACTTGTGAACCTTGTTGGGCGGGATGTCCGAAAAGAGGAGGCACTGATCCCCCTTGATCCAAACCGGTCCCTCCGACCAATCGAACCCCTCTGCGAGGACCTCGATTTCGCTCCCCGGAGGAACCAGTTTGTCGAACGCCGGATCGAGACTCTCCAAACCGCCCAGGGTTTCCGCTTGGGTTTCACAGATTGGAATCAAGAAGTTAAACAGGATAAACGTGGCCAAACAAACTTCGCGAACCATGGGCATAGCCTCCTTTGAACCGGAATGGAGCTGCGAAGCTCCATTTATGGACCTTTCTCCGACATTCTTCTCAGCCCTACCTCAAACGTCAAGAAGACACTCTAAAATGATCGATAGGATCAAAAAAAAGAATTGACGCTCCCCAGTAAATCGCCAATCATCCCTCAATTGAATCTGTCAACAAACCATTTCGAACACATGGACCACCCTAGTCCTCCCCGACACAAGGAGGTCAACCATGTCGGACGCATTAAAGATTATCAGTATTTCCACTTTGCTTCTTGTAGGTTTTCTCATCCTGCCAAACACACGACCTTCCTCGGGTCAGAACCTCGCCCAATTCGACCTCGACAGTACCGGTGAAATCAACGCCGGAGATCTTGTCCAATTCATATCTGCTTTC
The DNA here is from genome assembly GCA_029261095.1 of Candidatus Omnitrophota bacterium. GTDB lineage: Bacteria > Hinthialibacterota > Hinthialibacteria > OLB16 > OLB16 > JACKFH01. The sequence continues at coordinate 4,995 of JAJDBZ010000193.1, forward strand.
GCCTCCGGAACCAACTCGGTTGATTTTAATCAGGATCAATTGACGAACGGATTGGACGCGTTCGAACTTGCGCGCAATTGGAAAGTGAAAACGGGTAACCGACTCGGTGCGCCCGATTTAAATGAGGCCTCGACCACTGACCTCCTCTCTTCCGTGGAGTTTTTCTTTACCGGCGACAATCCTATCCAGCAGGGAGTCGATCCTGGAATCTTTGAAGCCACCCGTGTTGTGGTTCTCCGCGGGATGGTCCTCGGTCAGGATGGTAATCCGCTTCCGGGGGTAACCGTGCGGATCATGGAGTACCCGGAATTCGGGTTCACACTCTCACGGGACGATGGCGAGTTTGACATGGTCGTCAATGGCGGTGGGATGTTTCGGATCTCATTCGGGAGAGTTGGCTTTCTCCCTCTCCAAAGGAGAGTCCGCGCACCCTGGCAAGATTATCTCAACGTTGAGGATATCTGCCTGACCGAACTCGATCCCATCATGACCTCGATCGATCTTTCCTCGGGCGACTACCAGATGGCGGAGGGGAGCGAAATGACCGACGCAGACGGGACGCGGCGCGCCTGTATCCTCTTCCCTCCGGGCACCATCGCTGAAGCGGTCATGGCCGATGGGTCCTCGACTTCACTCTCCAACCTCGGGGTTCGAGCCACGGAGTTCACAGTGGGCGAAATGGGACCGATGGCTATGCCCGCCACCCTCCCTCCCCAGAGCGGTTACACATACTGTGTGGAATACTCAGTCGATGAAGCCATCTCAATGGGAGCTTCATCGGTCGAATTCAACCAGGATCTCTATCACTACAACGAAAATTTTCTCGATTTTCCTACCGGGTCGATCGTTCCCTCAGGTTATTACGATCGGGAAAAGGGGATGTGGATTTCATCCCCCAACGGTTTGGTGATTGAGATTCTCAGTATCGACGGGGACCTAGCAGTGCTCGATGTCGATGGGTCCGGAACCCCCGCCGCCGCACAAGCCCTCACAGATTTGAATCTGACCGATGATGAGAGAAGGTTGTTGGCTAGCATGTACGCCCCGGACGATACCCTTTGGCGAGTTCCGATCTCTCACTTCACCCCTTGGGATTGCAATTGGCCTTATGGTCCGCCTCCGGATGCGAACCCGCCACCCCCCTTGGAACCATTCGATGATCCTGTAGAGGACGAATGCCAGGAATCCGGTTCCTTCATCGATGTCCACAACCAAATCTTTGGCGAAGAAATCGAAATCGCGGGCACCCCTTTCACTCTCAATTACCGCAGTAACCGAGTCGCTGGAAACAAGACGAACACAGCCCTCGATGTACCGATCACTGGCGCGACCGTGCCGGTGAGTCTCGATGGAGCCAGAATCGAAATCATGGCGGGCGGGGTGAAACTGACCCAGAATTTCGACAACTCGCCCAACCAGAGTTTTGAATTCAATTGGCCCGGGGTCGATGCCTACGGTCGACAAGTGGTCGGCTCTCACCCTTTCACCGCCCAACTCTGTTTCCGCTACCCCGCGGTTTATCTGCAACCCAGCCAGTTCGCGGAAAGTTTCAACCGAGTACCCAATGATGCCATCGTGATCGGAGAGCGCGGCAAACGTAACATCATCAGTCTATGTCGAAGGATCAATGGTTCCTTTGGGGATGGTGTCGTCGGCAAACTCCAAGCTGTCACACAAGGATTCGGAGGCTGGACTCTCGATGTTCACCATTCCTACGATCCAGTTTCACGGACTCTTCATGAAGGGAACGGGACTGAACGGAAAGCGACATCGGCGAACCTTCCGAATATCGTGCAAACAGTTCTCCACCTCCCCGCTTCCCAAATCCGCGAAGTCGTCGTGGCGCCGGATGGAGGGGTCTACTTCACGAACGATTTGGCGGCTGAGATTGACAAATTGGAGCCGGATGGAACTGTGACCGTTGTGGCCGGAAATGAAAACTTCCAAGACGATGGCACAGATGGAGTCCCTGCGACCGAAACCTCGGTCCGACCCTCCGACATTTATCTCGGGCCGGATGGTTGTCTTTATGTCTCCGAAACGGGTTCCATCGACTTCGAAACCAACGAGATCGGACACAACCGAATTCGGAAGATCGATCGGGAAGGGATCATCACGACAGTCGCGGGAAACAGCGACTTCGGTTTTTCGGGTGACGGCGGGTCAGCGCTCGAAGCCAGTTTCCGGGAACCGACTGGTGTGGCGGTCGGGAGCGATGGCAGCATCTACATCGCAGACACCGGCAATCATCGGATACGAAAAGTTTTCCCCGACGGGACCATCGACACCATTGCCGGCACGGGAAACATGGGGTTCGAGACCGAGGATGTCCCCGCCACGGAGAGCGATCTCTGGCACCCAGGCGGTCTCGATGTAGCCGAGGATGGAACCGTCTATTTCTCGAACTCTGGCACGGGACGTATCCTCAAGATTAGCCCCGAAGGGATTCTTTCTCGCGCCGCCGGTGGAGGCGCCTTCGTTCCGGGTCTCGGCGATTTTGGGCCCGCAAGGGATGCGGCGATCAACAATCCCCACAACGTCCGCATTGGTCCGGATGGGGAAACCCTCTATATCCCCGACCTTCGCAACAAGCGGCTTCGACAAGTTCTTCAGGATGGGACGATTATTACTCTCGCGGGAGGCGGAGATCCGGAAGATAACCTGGGCGATGGCCTTTCCGGCCCCTTGGCTGAATTTGACTCCCCGTATGGCGTGGATTGGGCTCCGGATGGAACGCTCTATGTGGCCGATTGGAACCACCACCGCATCCGACGCATCGCTTCGCTCCTGCCCGCCTATGATGCGGAAATCATTGTCATCACCTCCCAGGACGCCACACAGCAATTCATTTTTAACGAAAACGGCAAGCACCTCGAAACTCGCCACGCCTGGACCGGGGCCCTCATTCACCAATTCGAGTACAATGAGAATGGATTCTTGATCTCCATCACCGACGGTTACAACCAAACCACGCAAGTCGAGCGAGATGGAAACAATCGGCCCATGGCCATTGTTTCTCCTTTTGGTCAAAGAACCGAATTGGCTCTCGATACGAACGGATATCTCATGGAGATCCAACCTCCCGCCGGGTCTCCCCACCAGTTCGAATACCAGGGAGTAGGCGGACTGCTGTTGAAAGTCACGGATCCCCGTGGAAATGATACCGACACGACATACGATGCAAGGGGTAGAATTATTCGTCATGAAGACCGAGAGAACGGATTCCGAACATTTGAGCGACGGGGCGGCCAGGGATCGGACTTCGAAATCGTCATCACCACCGCCCTCGGCGCCACACGAGAGCACGAGGTACAGACCAAACCCTGGGGTGAACGTCTGCTCATCGACCGGTTCTCCGATTCCACCGAACAGACCACTCGGCTGACCACGAACGCATTGATCGAAACCACTTTTCCGTCCGGGCAAGTGAATACGGTTCAGGAAGTTTCCGATCCGCGTTGGGGGTTGCAGGCGCCCTTCGCAGGAACCCTTTCCCAAGAACTAGCCCCATCGAAAAAACTCGAAGTCGAACGAGTGAAAGAAGTTGCTTTGAGCGACCCCGAAGATCTGGCGACACTTCAACGACTCGAAGAGAATATTCGCATCAATGGAAAAGAGTATCATTGGGTGTACGACGCCGATGTTCAAACGGTGACCCTCACCAGTCCGATGGGCCGCTTGCTCAGGTACAAAATCGACGAATTCGGTGGGTTTACCGAGTACCAGAGAGGAGACTTGGCCCCTGTCCGCATCTCACTGACCGGAACCGGCGCGCTTTCAACCCTTTCGCAGGGAACTGGCAACATGGAAAGGGTTTTTGATTACAACTACGGCGCGGATGGGTTTCCCAACAGCCTGACCGACCCACTGGGACGCACCACCACCTTTGAAATCGATGCCCTCGGTCGAGAAACCTCGATCACGCTACCAAACGGTCTTCCCCTCCTATTCGAATACGATGACAACGACAACTTGACCCGAGTGACTCCGCCCGGGAAACCCGCCCATGTTTTCACATACACTCCAAGAGACGACCTCGAAGCTTACTCCCCGCCCATCGTGAATAGCGAACCAGCCGCTTTCAACATAGTTTACGACCTGGACGGGGAACTGATCCAGGAATTCCTTCCGGATGGCCGATCCATCCTCTACGACTCCCAGCGAGGTTCCTGTCAGTGCGGGAATCTCGAGGAACTGACCATCGATCGCGGTGTCTTCGCCTTCGATTACGATTCATCCACCGGACAACGATCTGGAGTCACCACTCCTGAAAACGAAATGTTGATGTATCAATACGAGGGCGAGAACCTCCGTGAGATGGAATGGCTGGGAACGATCAACGGCACCGTCTCCATAGACTACGACAACCAATTCGGCGTCCAATTTCACCGCGTCAATGGATTGGTGAATGCATCTTTCGGGTATGACGACGATGGGTTGATGACGAACGCCGGCGCGCTCCAGATCGAATGGAGACCGGATGTTCCACTGATTTCGGGAACATCTCTTGGAGTTGTCACCGACACGTACACCTACAACGAGTTTGGTGAGGTGACTTCCTATGAGTGCCGATCGAATGCTTCAACGATATTTAGCGCCAGCTACACAAGAGACAAGATGGGACGTGTCCTGCGTCTTCATGAAAGCATACAAGGTGAAGAAAGCCTGTTTGAGTACGATTACGATCCCGCGTACCGATTGACCGAAGTACGCAAGAACTCCGCCGCCATCTTTTCCTGCACTTACGATACTAATGAAAATCGACTCACACTTGGCGATGGGGTCAACGAAATAGCAGCGGTCTACGATCTCCAGGACCGTCTGGAAACCATCGGATCCCGAGTCTTCGGCCATTCGCCAAATGGCGAAATTGTCTCGATAACCAACACTCTGGATGTGACGACCTATGATTACGACAGCCTAGGGAATCTTTTGAGCGTGGACCTTCCGAACGCGACTCAGATCGATTACCTCCTCGATGGTCAGGACCGCCGAATCGGAAAACGAGTCGATGGATCATTGGTCCAGGGGTTTCTCTACCAGGATCAGCTCAACCCGATCGCTGAATTGGATTCGACCAACGGCATTGTTAGCCAGTTTGTTTACGCTACCCATCTCTTTGTCCCCGATTTTCTGACCCAGGGACTCTCCACATACCGGATCATTCGAGACCATATTGGAAGTCCGCGCTTGGTCATCGATACCGCGACCGGAAACGTTCTCCAAAGACTGGATTACGATCCAATGGGCCAAGTGACCCAGGACACCAACCCAGGATTCCAACCCTTCGGTTTCGCGGGCGGGCTTTACGATCCTCACACCGGGTTGGTGAAATTGGGGAGCCGTGAATATGACCCCTCCACCGGCCGATGGACGAGCAAAGATCCCAAACTGTTTGGTGGGGGAAGCAACCTTTATGCGTATGCCGAGAACGATCCCATTAATCTGACCGATCCTTTCGGCGCTCAGCCATCCGGAGGCGGGAGTTCACTTCCGACCCCGCAAGAGATCGAACAGATGTGGAACGAGACTTTCAAGAAAATCGATGAGTTTGTGGAACGAAACAAACGACTTAAACGGGTCAAGGACAGGGCGAAGAATCTTGCTAGGAGAACCAAACCCTCGAAAGCGGCTCAGAAGGCCATGCAGAAAGGGGCACAGGATGCGGCCAAACAATCGACCAAGCGTTGTTCCCCAATCTTCTTCCTCGAAAGTGTGGTCGAGGAATACCTTCGGATGCTTCGGTGCGACTCGAACCCCACCCTGCGTGGGTGTTTCCCAAGGGGAGCCTGACACAGGCAATGAGAGGTGCCGAAAAAGTCATCGCGGAGTAGATCTTCCTCAGGCGGTGATCTTTGTTGTCTACTCTTTAGAATTGGCCAGTCCTCCGACAACCCCGATCAAACCCTCCACCACACGTGCCGTCTTGTCGAAATCGACTTTGTCCGCCGTATCCTCCGGGGTGTGGTAATAATCGTATCGATAAAGCGCGGTGTCGGTGACCATGATTCCCGGGTACCCCTGTTGCCAAAAAGACCAATGATCCGACCACCCGGCCCCGGGAACCCTTTCCGGGATGGAGGCTCCCTCGGAAGGGAATTGTGTCGATTCTCGAAAGAGGCCCACACACTGTCGGACAAGGTCTCCCGATTCTTCATTTCCAACAAAACCGATAAAGTTTCCGGTTCTAGGAAAGAATAAGTGAAACGGCGCGGGATATTTCTGGCTTCCCTTTTCATCCGAATAGCAACCAATGGTCTCGATCGAGATCATCGCGACGATATTCTCCTCCCTCTCTTTACACCGCCTCGCATAAACGAGACTTCCCATCACCGGTTTGTGGAAATAGGGAGGCTCCTCGTTTACGAAGGCCACGAATCGAATGGTTCGATCGACCTCCTGAATTTTGATCGCGCGAGCGATTTCCAATAGCGCCGCCACCCCGGTCCCGTTATCGTTCGCGCCGGGAGCGTTGGTCTGTGTGTCGTAGTGCGCGCCGATGACAATGATCTCACCGGGAAGGGAACCGCCGACTCTGACCGCTTCCAGGTTTTCCACTGTCGCGTTGACCACTTGAAACCGCTGGGAGGAGGTGGCGTATCCAATCTCGTGGAACACATCATTCAGATATCGTACAGTTGCAGCGAGGCTCCCCTCATGAGCGATGTTCCTTGGGCCAATGTCGGTCGCCAATTTGGTGACATGGACTCTCAAACGGTCTTTTAAATCATCGACCTGATTCGAAAGCGGAGGGAGTTCCCCGGTAAATGACCGACCTGGCATGTAAAGGAAACGATGGTAAGCGAATGAAAATAAGAGCGCTGGGACGAGGATCAGAACGGATAGGCGAATCCAGCCAAAGCGAGTATGAGGAAAAATCTTCATTGGTCGACAAAACCTTTCATGAAGATACTTCTCATTCAATTGTAGTGGTGATTGTGCACTCTGTCACTAAAAAAAGCGATTTCGAACCGATGAATCGACTCAAATGGGTCAGAAAAAAAATTCCAAGGTTGGATTGGAGCGATCCAGCCTTTGTTGTAGCCTCCGACTCGTGAAGGAGACAATCCGGACGATCTCAATCTTCCGGATACACCGATGCCCGACACCGCCATCCGCTATCCCGATGCCCCGCCCGAACTCGCAGGCCGTTGGAGCCTTCGAACGCTAAAGTATTTTGGAGCCGGAGCCATTATCGCTTCGGTAACCATCGGAAGCGGAGAATCCTTATTCGCCTCGCGAGGAGGGGCGCTTTTCGGATACACCCTCCTCTGGTGTTTTGTCGGCGGTGCGGTCATGAAATGGGTTCAGGTCTACACCGCGGCTCGGTATATCACCCTGACTGGCGAGCATCCCATGACCCATTGGGGCCATCTTCCCGGACCTCGCAACTGGGTTCCCATTGTGATCGGGCTCTTGAGCCTCCTGTGTTTCCCCTTCTGGCTCGCTGGTTTACCACGCATCCTCGGCGAGATTACCAACTGGATTCTGGGGGTCAGTGCGGAGAACGACGCCCAATTCGTATTCATGGCCAGGGTCTGGGGAACCGCCGCCATCGTCATCGCTATCTCTCTCACCTGGGTGAGTTCCTATACCGCTCTCGAGAAAGCGCAGACGTTGATTCTCAGTTTCTTGTTGCTGAGTGTCCTCGGGGCTTGCTTGATGGCGAAACCGGATTGGCTCATGGCCCTAATCGGAGCGATCGTTCCAACCATTCCGGAGTATGAGGACTGGGTGGTCAGCGGTTACCCGAAGATCGTCGAACGCCCCCCTTGGGTGGAGGTCCTCACCTATGTCGGCGCGATCGGCGGCGGCACTTACGATTACATCGGGTACATCAGCTGCCTCCGCGAAAAAAAGTGGGGAGCCATAGGCGCTTCTAGCAAGGCCAATCTGTCGATCGACTGTGATGAGGAGAACCTCGGTCGCGCACGAAGTTGGTTGGTGGCGCCAAAGATCGATACCGGAGTCAGTTTCTTTTGTATTCTGGTTTTCACCATTTGCTTCGTGGTGCTCGGCGCCGCGGTGCTCAATCCGGCGGGTGAGGTTCCGGCGGGGAGGGATCTGCTTACTCACCAGGAACAGTTCCTGACCGCCATCCATCCCTCGCTCTCTTACCTCTACCAGATCGGGATCTTTTTCGCTTTCTGGGGGACGATGTATGGGGCTTACGAGATCTACACCCGAACCACCTACGAGTGTTTCGCTCCCATCAGCCAGCGACTCCGAGACACCCCGCTCAAAACTTATCGATTCTGGGTGCTCCTCTACTGCGGCATCGGCGGTCTCATCCTCCTCTGGACAATCGACGACCCCATCGCTTTGGTCACCCCCGCCGCCCTAGTCGGCGGAGTCTTCACTTGTGGCCTCTGGTGTTTCGCCATGATCTGGACCGACCGCAAATTCCTTCCCAAGCCCCTCCAAATGGGCAAAGGCCTACTCATTGCGGCCACGTTCTCTGGAACCGTTTTAACCTTGCTGGGGGCGAAGGGGATTTGGGATTATGTTGTGGGGCAGGGGTGAAACGGCAAGTTGGGTTTTCCTATGGTGATATCCCTCAAACCAACATCTTCTCCAACACATTCCCATGCACATCGGTCAATCGGAAATCTCTACCTTTGAATCGGTAGGTCAGGCGTTCGTGGTTGAGGCCGAGGAGGTGTAGGATGGTGGCGTGGAGGTCGTGGACCGGGACTGGATCGGAGATCGGTCCGAAACCGAGTTCGTCGGTTTCGCCCAGGGTGTAACCCGCTTTGACTCCACCGCCCGCAAGCCACATCGCACCGCTATCGATATGATGGTTTCGGCCGATGGTGTCGCGGATTTCGCCCATCGGAGTCCGGCCGAACTCGCCGCCCCAAATGACCAGCGTGTCCTCCAGAAGACCGCGCCCCTTCAGATCCTTAATCAAGGCCGCGCTGCCCTGATCGACATCGTGGGTCACCTCATCGAGCGAGTTGTCCAGGTTCTCGGTGCTCCCTCCATGGTGGTCCCAGTTGGTGTGATAGAGCTGGACGAAACGGACTCCCCGTTCGACCAACCTTCGCGCCAGCAGGCAGTTGTTGGCGAAGGAGGGTTTTCCTTCTTCGATTCCGTACAGTTTCAGTGTTTCCGGGGACTCATCCGAAAGATCCATCAACTCCGGCGCGCTTGTCTGCATCCGAAAAGCCATCTCATAGGAAGAGATGCGCGCGGAGATTTCGTCATCGCCGGTCACATCCAGATGCTGTCGGTTCAAGCTATTAATCGTATCAATAACATCCCGTTGCTCCCGGGCTTCAACTCCCTCTGGGTTCGAAAGGTTGAGGACCGGATCTCCGCCACTTCGAAAGGGGACTCCCTGATGCGCCGAGGGTAGAAATCCGCTTCCCCACAGCGGCGCGCCGCCACGCGGTCCGCGTGGCCCGGATTGCAACACCACAAACCCCGGCAGGTTTTCGTTCTCACTCCCGATGCCATAAGTCACCCAAGCGCCGATGCTCGGACGGCCGAACCGGAAGGATCCGGTGTTCATGAAAACTTTCGCGGGCGCGTGATTCGGTTGTTGTGCCTGGATCGTTTTTATGAAAGAGATATCATCGACAATACCCGCCATGTGAGGGAAACACTCGGAGACCCAGGCGCCGCATTCGCCATACTGTTTGAACTCGCGGCGTGTTCCTAAAAGCTTCGGTTTGGCTTTGAACGAGGAACCCATGAACGCGAACCGTTTGCCCTCCATGTAGGAATCGGGAATGACCTGGTCGTTCAGCTCTTGCAGTTTCGGTTTGTAATCGAACAGTTCGAGTTGGCTTGGTCCCCCTGCCATGAAGAGAAAGATCACATTCTTCGCCTTGGGTGCGTAATGTCCCGGTCTCGGCGCGATGGGATTGATAAACTCATCCCCCGCGAAGGCTTGATTGGCCCCGCCACCCATCATCTCACCTAGTGCCATCGATCCGAGACCGATCCCGCACTGCTGGAAGAAGTGACGGCGTGTGACCTTGTGCAGGGCTTCTTGGTAAGTTTCAGGATTCATGACGGATCTCGTCTTTTTTGATTTCTTTTCCTCTTACTCTGACTCATTTCGACGTCTTCGTCAAAAGGTAATTCCTTCCTCCACGGCCTGGTGGAAAGCGAGACCGAATTGAACGATTCGATCGATAGCGTCTCGATCGAATCCAATTAATCTTGAATGAGAAGAATCAAATCCTTTCCATCGACCTTCCCATCCCGGTCCAAATCACCAAACAGACCTTCTCCCATTTTAAACCAGTCGTTTGCCATGCAGAAAGGTGGGACTGGACAAGAGGGGGTTTCGTCCGCCTGGATCTTAAAGGTCATCGTCCCCCGCTGGAACGCGGAGAACCCTTCCCCCACGAAGGTGTATGTGACACCGGAGTCGAGTGAGACCACAGCAGTCTCACCCTGGTTTTCTAGGTTGTCTAAATCTTGGTCCAACAGGGGCGTGAGAGAACCACAATCACCAGTGAAAACCCCAAGAACCGTATCGAACCCCGAAAAGGAGACTCGATAGGAACCGGATTGATTTGGAGTGAACCTCCAAAGCGCATCCGCGGAGCCACCCATGCCTGAGGTGAGATCCAGCGTATTGCTTGATGTGTAGTTGTTGACTGTACTCGAGAACGGCAGACTTGTCGGGTCAACATTCTCCGCGACTTCGCAGGATTCGTTGGCGGAGGCGTCGAGCGCCTCGAACGATAAGGACAGAAATCCAGTGATGAAATCCTCATACAGCTCCGAGATGATCTTATAGGTTTCTCCCCCTTTCAACTCGACAAACGCCCGTTCCGGATCATCGGTCGTTGTATCTTGTGTCAGGATTTCGACTGGGGGACTGCACTGATCCGTTGTCAAAACGAGGATCGTGTCGTAGAGGCTGTCCACTTCAATTGCATAGAATCCAGTATCCTCGGGTGTGAATTCCCAGTGCATTTCAGGTTGGCCCGGATTTCCCACTTTGAAATTCCGTGTGTTTTTCAGAGATCCCGTATCCACAGTATCGAAGAAGGGGATGTCTGTGGACGAAATAACCTTCGCTAGGGCGCATGTGTCGCCGGCTTGGGGGTTGACCAGATCGGCAACATAAAGGGTCACGATTCCTTCATCATCAGGAGCGGCAGGGCCGCCGACAATGGTATAAGTCACACCCGCATTCAGGTTGATTTTTCTCGTTTCGCCTTGACCCTCAAAATTGTTATCGTTTTGGACCGCCCACTCGGTGAAGTTTCCACATTCACCAGTATAGACAGCCAGGATCGTATCTGCTCCACCGCCGACGCTCACTCGACGGAATCCATTCGTGTCCGGGGTAAACTGCCAAAAGGCTTCTGGAACTTCCCCGCCGTCGACGGAAGTGTCGAAATCATCGCTTAGAACCGCGGAATCAACCTGATCGGAAAAGGGCAAATCTTGCGGTGTGAAGACCTTGGCGTTGGCACATAAATCGTTCTCTTCCTCTGCCCCTACGGCTTGCAGAGTCAACTCGACCACGCCACTGGTTTCGGCATTATCGCTTTGAGCGACAATGGTGTAAGTCGTCCCCGCCTCAAGCACCATTCCAATCGTCTCTCCATGTTCGGCAAAGTTTGATTTTCTGCCCACATAGACCTCGGTCAGCGACCCACATTCACCGGTTAAGATTCCCAAATCGGGTCGGAACCTGTCGGCGACCAATGATATTCGGTAAACACCCGTTTCCTCAGGGGTGAATTTCCAAAAACCCTCACTGGAGTTCATTGAGGTCATGCTCAAGTCAATGGCGGAGGTGTAATTCCATAGATCGGCGGTGTCGGAATAGGGGAGGCTTGTCGGTGGAATTGTCTCGGCCTGTTCGCAGGTGTCATTCGCGGCCATCGAGAGTTGGTCGAGTTCGAAGTCCATGGGGCCGAAATTGTCTGGGTCCTCTCCAGTTACCAGAAAGGTGTAGGCGGTCCCGCCCTGCAACTCAATCGCGAAAGATTCTCCGTCATCCCCATAGTCATCCTCATCAATCCGGGCCACTTCCACGAACGATCCGCAGGAACCCGTCAGGAGGATGACCTCCGTGGCAAATCCGCCCGCTGTAATCCGATACCTGCCGGACTGGTCCGGTGTGAAGCGCCAGAAGGCATCCGGCGCGCTTTCTTCCTCGGCGTCTATGTCCAGGGTGTCCGCATGAAAGAAAGTATTTGCAGTCGACCGATAGGGAAGTTTGGAGGGAAGGATTTCAGCCGCTTCCTCGCACTCGTCGTTAACCGGGAAATCGATGTGGTTAATATTCAGTTGAAGAAAGCCCACATCGCTCAGGAAACGTCCTTCCACCACAATCGTGTAAGTCGTTCCCGCCTCGAGGTCGATCACCATTCTTTCCGAAAAATCCGATTCGAAACTGTCATTGTCTTGCCCGGCGATTTCCACCAACGATCCACAGTCACCCGTGAAAATCCCCAAGACCGTGTCAAAGCCTTTTGTGGAGATCAAATAAGCTCCGGACACTTCGGGAGTGAACCGCCAAAAGGTGTCGACAATACCAGTACTGCCCGCGCTGATATCGATCGTGTCGGTGTTCATTCTGTTGTCTACCCTATCGGAATAGTAGGGAAGACTTGCAGCTTGAATGATTGTTGCGGTCATGCACGTGTCAGTAGGCGACTGAGCCTGCACCGAGAATCCCTTAAGTCCGAAACTCATTGAGATCATTGAGAAGACAAAGACCAGTTTTATGAAAGATTTCGGAAGCACCTGTTTTTTCATGGATGTTGGCTTCAAACGATCGATTGTGTGAGAGGTCCCAAAAGAGTGATCACTTTGCATTTGAAGGCTCCTGATATGTGTAAGATGCCGAGTCGAGTTTTGATTAAACGATGCAGCCTGGGTAATCGGCTATCTCCACTGCCTACCGCCCGCACAGAAACAACTACCGATTGGATGTTTCGAGAACCGAGTTGCTTAGCAAGAGATCGAGGCGGTGACTCTCTGTTCCGAATGATCACGATCTGAAATTCCGCAATATAGAGCATCGTGGGAAAGTCTCGTTGTATCAGTCAGTAGTCAACCTGAGTCATTCTAACTTTGGTCTGCGTTTCTTAGATGGAGACTTACCGCTCCACACTCCGCTCCACACTCTCCCATCTAACAATCGATTTTATGATCCTTATGCCGAACGTCAAGGGAGGAAAAACAACTTGCGTTTCGCCAGGATCTCGGTCGAATCCACCGGTCATCTATCCAATGATTCAGTTCTTTTGTAATCAGGAATTATGAACCTGCACGTGGATTTGTGGGTTAAAGACAACCAAGAGGGTCTTTATCCCGCCGCCTTTTTGATAATCGGTCCCATCTCGGTGGCGTTAAACGCCCGCAGGGTTTTCGTTGTCACATTGCCCTCGAGACCGAGGCTTAGCATCCCCGCTGTCGCAGTTTCGTCATCGGGCGCTTCGAAGATCATCACTCCATCATAATCGCCCATGGTCCAATAAACATCTTTTACCTTGATGTTCAACTTCTTCGCGATCTTCTTGTACTGCGCCGCGCGTTTCGGCGAGTCCGCGATCGTCTCCACACCTTGTCCGGTAAACATGAGTAACCCGATATAACTTGCCATGATAAAAAAACCTCCCATTTATTTTTGTTGGGCGGATTTGTTTACTCTAAATTTCCCCAGTCGACAGGCCCCGTTTCAAACCATTCGAACTCAAGGAAATCTTCCGGATCGAAAGCCCCTTCCTTGAGTGTGATCTGGACGACCAGATCGCCATCGATGTCCTCGGGCGTCATAGAACCCTCACCTACCAAGGGAGTAACAGAAGCAATTACGGGTCCCGCTTCGGTCTCATCCCATAGAACGATCGGATAGTTCTCCATAGTGGGATTAAATGCTTTCATTCCATTGTCGTTATCTTCGTCGTACCCGTTCGCCCAGACAACAGCTCGTCTCGCTGATACAGGGTGATAGTTCAGCCGAATTCCCGAAAAGAGATCCTCGAATTGGCGGTAGCTGGCCGACGCGGAGGCGATCAATTCCTCCTCGGATTCCGGGAGGTGGGCGTTCCTCTCGACATAACCTTTGACCGAAGCCGAGATTTCCAGCTCGATAAGATCTCGGTGCTGTTTTGGGAAATCAATTTGACACCCTGGGTTATAAACAAAAATCGCATAGAATAGCCCGAAAACCAGTACACCTCCCATTAAGGAAATCTCCGCCTTCGGGATCCTCATTCCGCGTAATCACTCCCGTGTCACAAACTCATCTAAGTTTAGCACAACGCGGGCGACTCGTACCCATTTTTCGCGGTCGTTTTCGGCGGGTTTGTTCAGAAGTTCGGTCAGGGCCTGGACCTCTTCATCGGAGGGTTGGCGGCAGAGTGCCCACTCAAATGCTTGGGTCAGCCGTGCGTTCGCATCCCCCTCGATATCATTAGCGAGCCGCTCACCCAGCGAGTTCGCCATTTCCACAAAGGCCTCGTCGTTGAGCAGGGTCAGCGCCTGAAGCGGGGTGTTCGAACGCACCCTGCGAGTACAGGTCTCCATCGCGTTGGGTGCATCGAAAGTCATCAGAAACGAATGCGGAGTCGCTCGCCAGAAAAAAGTGTACAACCCGCGTCGATACCGGTCCGCGTCCCTGTCGGCTCTCCACTCGCGTTTCTTTTGTCCCAGATCCATCACCCCATCCGGCAGGGGAGGGAAGACACTCGGTCCCTTGATCTCGCGGTTGAGAACACCTGCAGCCGCGAGTGCAGTATCTCGAATCACTTCCGCGTCCATACGAATACGGTTCTGGCGTGCGAGATGTTCGTTCTTAGGATCGATCTCCTCGAGATCCTTTCGAATCTTGGAATCCTGACGGTAGGTCGCAGAAGTGGTAATAAGACGGTGGATCGATTTCATGCTCCAACCGTTTTCGATAAACTCGACCGCAAGCCAATCGAGGAGATCCGGGTGAGTCGGCAAGGAGCCCTGCGATCCGAAATCGTCCTCGGTTTCCACAATTCCCTTCCCGAAAAACCGCTGCCAAAATCGGTTTACTGTCACCCGCGCTGTGAGGGGATTGTTCGGATCGGCAATCCATTTCGCCAAATCGAGACGGTTCG
>JAJDBZ010000194.1 GCA_029261095.1 Candidatus Omnitrophota bacterium
AGGATACCGATGACCCGCTTGATGAATGGTCAGATACAGAGACTGATGTGACTCCGATTGGCGCACGGAGATTCCTGGGGCAGTTTGGCAATGAGACTGTGAGTTTGCTCCTCGACGATATACCTGAGCATGAAGAAATCAGTATCGCCTTTGACCTATTCATAATTCGGACTTGGGATGGAGACGGTTCCGCACCAAGATCACCGGGACCCGACATTTGGGAAACATTCTTATTTGATGGCGAATCTCTCTTGAGGACGACCTTCGCAAATCAAAATGTGGTCACCGCTCCTCAAGCATATCCTGATCAATTACCCGATGGAAACAATCCGCTCCAAACTGGCGCTTCAGAAATCAATACCCTTGGGTTCCTGTTCAGGGGAAACCCTCATTCCGCCGTCTACAAATTGAATTTCAAGATCCCTCATAGTGAGTCCTCGTTATCTCTAGGTTTCCTTGCATCGGGCCTGCAAGCTTTAGACGACGAAAGCTGGGGTATTGATAACGTCACCGTTTCCATCAACCGCCCCTCTCTTCCATTCTTCGCCGAAGTTTCCGCGATTCCATCGGTGGTGGCTCCGGGGTCGCCGGAGGTGACGACGGAGATTAAGGTGACTAATTTCTCGTTACGCGACTGCGGTCTAAGTGAGGGTGGGAACAACACACTGACAATTAGTAGCAATCAGTCGTTTGAAGCCAGTCCGATTGGAGGAAATCTGGATGAGCAATTGGCTATAGTCAACTCTGGAATCGAGGTTTCCCCTTACACCGAGAATGTTCTCCGCGGGGGGAATTATTGTGGTGGGGATTGCGCCAATATTCCTGGCCTAGATGAGATCAGTTTAAACAACAGTGATTCAGCTTTTTATCGGTTCGAGTTCACACTACCTGAAGACTTTGGTTATGCTAGATTGAGTGGGATAGCAACAACTGATGATCAAGCAGTTGCCTTTTTAAACGGAACACCCATTACGGGAGAGATTGAGGACGGAACGTGGGGAAGCGATTCGAGCGATTCACAGGGGGTAGGACGTCTTACCTGGCCGAGTATCGACCCTTTCTCCACACAAGAGAAGTCTCTCTTTGTCGAGGGAATCAATTATCTAACGTTCGGCCTTTGTGGTAACTGCAGTTCCGATCCAACCGGTTTGCAATTCACCGCAGATATTGAGTATCAACAATGTCCATTCGATGAGGACAATGAGCCAAGGGAACCATCTTGTGCAACTGAAACAATTGATTTGAACGACTGGGAGGTCGCTTCATATGAAGGAATTCTTGTCCCTGGACATAACATGAATGTTGAATGGGTTGTTGATATCAGTAACCAAACCGCGATCCAGAATAATAACGCCGACCCGTCATATCTGTTGAGTGATTTTGTGCTCGAATGCGGATCCATCAGTGGAACATGGTCAGTAATTTCGAATTCGGACAATGACGTGATTGGGTTTGTCTTCGGCTACCAGGACTTGGACCATGCTTACGTTTTTGGCTGGAAGGGAGGGACAGAAGGTAACTCTCTCCTTGGAATGAATGTTCGAATCCTCGATGTGGTCGAGCCATTAATGGACGGCGACTTTGGGAGTAATCCGGAAACCGAGAATGCTGTAATACTTAGACAGAACTCCATTCCTTGGAATAGTTTTACCGAGTACGGATTTCAACTCGATTATTGCCCTGGTGAGTTTACGATCACAGTTAGGGAAGGTGATACCATTCTTGAATCTTGGACGATTCAGGACGATACATATCTGACCGGACGATTTGGGTTCTACAACAACTCGCAAGGAGAAGTTGAGTACAGCGGGTTTACTCGCTGCGAAGTTCCACTCACAACCAACGTCTCGGTCCAACACCTCCTGACCGATTCGGAATATCCCATCGAGCCAGCCTCAATCACACCCTTTACAGATCTCGTAACCGATGACGATATTCAATGGAACGCGCCCCTCAATACTGGCTCTCAATCCTTTGAATTAACCGGATCCCTCCCCAACATACAACCCGGCGAGGTCCGCCAGATCAGCGAGGGGACGATTATCGGAGTGACGATTGAGGCGGAGATTCCGGCTCCGTTGGCGGAACTCAATCCGGTGTTGGAATGGTCGTGGACTGCGCCTGAAACTTTACCGGATTCAATTAATGTGATGAACACTCCCATGGTTGCAGAAATTGATGGTGATCCTTTGCCAGAAATTATATTCGGATCGACATCCTACACCGGAGGCCTCAATACATCGGCTGGGCACCTGAGAGTGATCAACGGAGAAAACGGATCGGAAGTGTTCAGCGTTACGGATACGAGTCTTTTGATTAACACTACGAGCGCGTGTGCGATTGGAGACATTGATAACGACCATCTAAATGAGATTGTTGCTGTAGACGCTTCTGCAATTCGACTCATCTGTTTCGAGAATGATGGCTCTTTTAAATGGCGAAGCGATGTTTTAGAGTTTATCAGTTTCGGATCGCCGTCCATCGCGGATCTCAATGCGGATGGCACTCCTGAAATTGTCATCGGAAGACAAGTACTCGATTCAAATGGGTCGGTGATGTGGACTGGAAATGGATCCCGTGGGACGCATGGCTTTGGTGTCTTATCTATCGTTGGAGACATCGATCTTGACGGAAATCTTGAGGTAATCGCAGGAGATACTGTGTATTCGTCCACAGGCGAAAGAATTTGGAGGTCAGCCAAACTCCTTGATGGTTTCAGTGGATACGCGAATTTCGATGATGATCCATTTCCGGAAATCGTCTTGGCATCCGCCTTTAACTTGTCTCTTATTGATGAGGATGGTAGCTTCATCTGGGGACCGTTCGAAATACCTGAGGGAGGCGCAGGTGGGCCACCAACTATCGGTGATTTTGATGGTGACGGAGACCCCGAAATCGGCGTCGCGGGCAATACCAAATACTCGGTCTATGAAACAGATGGGAGCCTTAAGTGGCAGGCAACGATCAATGACTCATCATCGCGGACCGGTTCCTCGGTTTTCGATTTTGATGGTGACGGGGCTACGGAAGTTGTTTACAGAGATCATGAATACCTTCGGGTTTACAGTGGGATTAACGGGAACGTCCTTTTTGCAACCCCGATGACTTCTTGCACCTTGGTTGAATATGTCAGCGTGGTGGACGTAGATGGGGATGGTGCCGCCGAGATTCTTGCTTGTGCAAACAACAACTGTCCTCATGGTGTCCAAAGAGGCATCTACATTTTTGGCTCGAGTAACAACAACTGGGTTCCAACTAGACAGATCTGGAACCAGCATTCCTATCACGTTACGAACGTCAACGAAGACGGAACGATTCCCCAGTTTGAAAAGCCAAACTGGTTACAACCTGGACTAAACAATTTTCGGTTGAATACTTTTGCACCGGGGGACGCGGGGTTTGTTGAACCGGTGACAGCGACTTTGACTTTACCTCCTGTCAGCGTGGCGGCCAAACACATTATCAGTGTTTCACCGTCCGTGCGGACTGTGGCGAGAGGAACGTCTACGACTTTTGATCTGACCTTGGAGAATCCGTTATCCGCGACCACCTCGTACAACCTCAGCACAGCGGGCCTCGATATCTTCGGGGTGACACTTGAATCGTCGGTCACTATTCCCGCTGGCGCCTCTGAGTCACTTGAGTTGATGGTTAGGGTGCCAGCGAGTATTGCTGAAGGAGAACTCCGGCCGTTTAGTGTCATCGCCGAAGCGGCGGGAGGAATCCGGGACTCGGCCGGAGCGGAGATTGAGGTCGGACCCATCCCCAGCGAATCGCTATTTTTAGAGATCGACCCCGAACAGGCGACTGCAGGTCAGGGGACTGCAGCCGCCTTCGTCGTCACCGTGACAAACCTCGGCGATACCACTCAACAAGTTCTACTGAGTGGAGAGTTCCCCGAGGATGTGACCGCTGAATTTGTCCCGGACACCTTTGAGGTCCTTCCCGGCCTGAGCACGTTTCAGACCTCCATTCTTTCGCTGACTCCTGCCGTGGGGACGACTCCCGATGACTACCCGTTTAGTGTAAAAGCCACCTCGGTCGAGAACCCGGATGTTACCGATGAGGTTGAAGCAACTCTGACTGTGAGTCCTTTCGGAGTCGATGTGGCTCTTTCGCCCAAAGCCGGAGCGCCCGAATCCGTTTTTGAGATGATTGTTACCAACACTGGTTTTGAGTCGGACACTTTTGACTTGTCGATCGCGGGTTCCGTGGCAGCTGATGCCTCCCTGGAAACAAGCGGTGTAACCCTGGATGCGGGGTCGAGCGAAATCCTGGACATCATTACCGGCAAGATGGCCTTCTCGATTCCAGGGAATCTCGATCTCATCGCTGCGGCAACCTCGGAAACCGAGCCCGCAGTCCGTGACCGGGATCTCGCCGAGGTCAATGTCCCGAAGGTCTTTGGAATCTCCGCGACTATTGATCCCGTCAGTTTAAAACTTCTATACCCGAACATAAAAGTGTTTCGAGTCGACATCGAGAATACGGGGAATGTTGAAGATGCATTCAATGCGGAAATCATCGATACATCGGCACCAATGACCGCACATCTACAGAACCTGACGGGCGAGCCAACTCAAAAGATCGACCTCTTCCGACTCCCCGGTCTCGCTCAGGGCGCCTTTATCATGACTGCAACGCTAACGAATTGGGGAACGGGTACGGCAACTGTCCGGATTGAGTCCTTGGAGAATGATGGGATTGAGTTTGATGTGAACGGCGAACTGTGGACCGACTGCATTTTCGATCTGGACTTAAATGATGATCGTGTTTCCGATGTTCAAGACACCCTCCTTCTGATTGAGGCCCACCAAGAGTTTCATGATACAGAGACTCCATTGGGAGAAATCTTCAGATTCGACCTCAACTGCGATGGGACCATCGACGGAGAGGACTTCGATATCATCCAAGCCATATGGTATCTGCACGAAACACACGCTTGGTTGTTTGATGGGAGCATTGACGAACCGGACTTTTGAGGCCAACCCAAATGACCGATTTCAAAACCTCCGAGAACCCGGATTAGGTTCTCTAGAAAATAAACTACGTCGGGGGGCAACAGGTTCGCAAAACCGGTCGCCCGCTGAAAGATCCTAGCCACCCCCTCTCGTAATGTCGTCCTCAAGCCAACCGTACACTTGTGCAGATGTGCAGATGACATCGAGGGCGCCTTGTCGTGTGCACATACCCCTAGAGTCAGGATTGGACTGGCAGTGGAGAGGAATTGTCCGCTGCCAGTCGACGATTGAAAAACCCACAAATCGGATTTTCGGAGGCCGCGTCCTGTTTCAATTTCCAGGCCTCGTTCTCTATCTCCCCCCTCCAAAAAATAAATCACTTCCACCCCTTTCCCCAACAAACTCCCCCCTCTTCCTCCAATAATTAGTCAAACTCTTTCCAAATCCAAAAACCACCCACCTCCATCTCCAAAACCTGTTCTCCGTCCATCTTTTTCCCAACATCAACTTCCTCAACACAAACACATCCACCCCGGCCCGAAGGGCCGGGGCAACTCATGCCCCCCGAATGCAAGCAAATTTGCCAGCATAACTCATTCCTCCACGCCCTTTTTTCATATCTATGTCAATTTCAAACCATTCAAATTGACACTTCATTTCTGCGCGTCCTTGGTCACGCCAAAAGAACCATCACCAACCACCCCAGCCATTCCACTCCTTATCACTCTCCTACAATCCGCTTCATCCTCTGATCTCAACCCACCTCCTCCATTCATCCACTCAGCCCTCCAACTTTCCATTCCCTTCCTCCCCCCTGAACTTCTCGCCCCCTCCCCTTTTCTCACGCTGAAGAACACCTCTAGCCCGGCGCGGAGCGCCGGGCAATTCACGGCCGCCGGTCAAGCCGGAGGGTTGACCACAATGATGACTCGCCTTTAGGCGAGACATATTAGAAC
>JAJDBZ010000195.1 GCA_029261095.1 Candidatus Omnitrophota bacterium
TTTTAGCTCCCACGGTGTGATTTCTGCGGTCATCCAGGATTTTGACACTGGGGAGGTCTTGCTGCTTGGGTACATGAATTCCGAAGCGCTGACGAAGACCGTGGAAACTGGACTGACTCACCTCTACTCCCGTGGCGACAAGAACAAACTTCAACCCGTTGGCGAAGAAACGGGACGTATCCAATATGTGAAATCAATCCGCCTGAGTTCCGACGCCGATTCCCTCCTGATCAAAGTCACACAGTCCTTACCCGCCGACTCCCCGCGCCCCCTCTCAAACTTCACCCGTCGGTGGAATCCAGAATCCCAATCCTGGGTTGAGGAAGGGGAAGGAGGATTTATTCCTCCCGTTTCCGAGACGGATTGAACTGGGATCGACTCCACTTGCCATGTTTGATCGAATAGTGACATCATTCCCTTGGAGTTAATTGATTCATGAAAAAAAAGACGCATCTCTTCCTTTCTGGTTCAGAGACAGGCCCCACAGAGGCCTGTCGATGGCGTCCCCTCCTCAGCCTCTGGGTCGAGGAAGGGGAAAGAGGATTCGTTCCTCCTGTTGATGAGTCGAATTGACCGTCAACTCTCGACCACCAGCCTCCCCTCTATTATTCTTGGATTGCCGAAAGGAAAACGACCATGCTGATACCCAGCCTGTCTGAATTCATATCTAAATCCCATCAAGGGAATCTCATTCCAGTCTGCAAGGAGATTCTCGCTGATTTTGATACCCCGCTTTCCGCCTATTGCAAACTGAAGGAGGGTCCGAACTCTTTTCTTCTGGAGAGCGTCGAGGGGGGAGAGCGGCTCGGTCGCTACTCCATCATCGGGGCCAACCCGCGAGCGGTAGTCTCCAGCGATGGAGTCGAGGTCAAGATTGTCCACGATGGCGAGGAAACCATTCACAAGATCGAAAAGGGAAGAGACCCGCTCCATTACCTCGAGGAATTCATGGACCAATTCAAGGTCGTTCCCGAACCTTCACTGCCTCCATTCTTTGGTGGGTTGGTCGGATATGTGGGGTATGACTCGGTCCGGTTCTTTGAGCGACTCGACATGAGTAACAAGGATGAACTGGAACTTCCCGATATCTTGTTCATGCTGGCAGACACCGTGCTCGTCTTCGATCGGGTCATGCACACCATCAACATTGTTGTCAACGCTCATGTCACTGGCGATCCCCAAAGGGCTTATGAGGAAGCACTCAACAAAATTACCGAGATCGAGAACCGGCTTACTGCGCCAATCGAAATCCCGCGGATTGGTGCCGGCGGGACGGTTCCATTGGAAGTCGAAGCGAACCAAACCCGAAAGGGTTACTGCGCGGCGGTTAGGAAGATCAAGGACTACATCATCGCGGGCGATGCGTTTCAGATTGTCCTTTCGATGAATCGTAAGATGCAGGTGAAATCCAAACCGATCGATTTGTACCGCGCGCTTCGACGATTGAATCCTTCG
Source organism: Candidatus Omnitrophota bacterium (assembly GCA_029261095.1). Lineage (GTDB taxonomy): Bacteria > Hinthialibacterota > Hinthialibacteria > OLB16 > OLB16 > JACKFH01. The sequence continues at coordinate 1,456 of JAJDBZ010000195.1, forward strand.
CCGTATATGTTCTTAATAGAAACTGAGGAGTGCTCCCTGATCGGCAGCTCCCCCGAGATCCTCGTAAAAATGGTGGACCAAGAAGTCCAATACCGCCCCATCGCGGGAACCCGTCCCAGAGGCAAGACCGAAGAGGAGGATCTCGGCATGGAACAGGAACTCCTGGCCGACCCGAAGGAGAGGGCCGAACACATCATGCTGGTCGACCTCGGCCGGAACGATGTCGGAAGGGTATGCGACTTCGGTACAGTCCGAGTTTCCGACCTGATGACTGTCGAACGCTACTCCCATGTCATGCACATCGTCTCGAATGTGGTCGGCCGACTCAGGCAAGATAAGGATGCTTTTGATCTCCTCCGCGCAACCTTCCCCGCAGGGACACTGTCGGGCGCCCCAAAGATCCGAGCGATGGAGATCATCGAGGAACTTGAACCGACCAAACGGGGCCCCTATGGCGGCGCGGTCGGCTATATCGGCTACAATGGCAACATCGACACCTGCATCGCCATTCGTACCATTGTAATGAAAGGCCAGACAGCATCGATTCAAGCAGGGGCTGGCATCGTCTATGACAGCGTTCCGGAAAAAGAATATGAGGAGTGCCTAAACAAGAGTAAGGGAATGCTCCGAGCGATCGAGATCGCCGAGACGGGTGTGTTTTGATGATCAAATACGAACTCGTCATTTATTGGAACTTGGAAGACAAGGCATTGATCAGGGGGACGTCCCATACCGGAACCTAAGGGTCGACTGACGCTCGCCTAGCTTTGAGTGGTCCGGGCAAGTTCATCACCAAACCAGAACATTGTTGTAATGGTTGTTAGCTGTCACCGTATCCAGCGCGAAAACCCTCCAAAAATCTCCATGACTCGTCGTTCCGTTGGTGGGCGAATAGGGGAGCCCTTCTCTGAGGCCATCGCCATCGACATCCACTGTATAGGGGGTGTCCCTTAACCAATCGCCCGCGATGCCATCCGGTCCGATTCCAAAAACCGCGCCATAGGCCAAAGTCCCGGTGAGTTGACCGTTCTTAGAGAACGGATATGAATCGTATCCGTGCGGGACGACCCCTCTTCCGAATGGGTCCGCGACTTCGGCGTCTCCCATATAGGAAATTGGAGTGGTCAATGGACAGTGCACACCGGGTGCATAGAAATCGAATCTATCGGCCACGAAATCGATGTCATTATAACCGGCCGGGAGAAAAATCGGGGCTCGGCAGCTACAAACGCGCTGTGGGTGCGAGCAACCCGTGGGACCTGGAATTCTGGCTCGGACTCTCGCCACGAGGTCATTCATCGGAGCATTCCCGAAATCGTTGTAATCGGGGTGAATCGAACCGAGGTCTAGGTATAGAGAATGCATGGCGGTTTCGATGGATCGCATATTGGAACGGGATGCGGTGACTTTGGCGCGAACCTGTGCTTCCAAGAAATTCGGGAGAGCGATCGCGATGAGGATCAAAATAATTGCGATGACAATCAGTAGTTCAATCAGCGTGAACCCCTCGATCCCTTTCTTGTTTAAAATCATCTTATTCATGCATGGCCTCCCGGGTCTTTCATCTCAGTAACGGTAATAATAGTTAAAATAAAAAAACTCCACAATAATTTCTTTCCCGTTTTATTCCGCACGGAGATCATAACACAGGAGGCGTGTGGGTTTGCCTGTGTTGAAATCCTTATAGTTTTGGCAGATGTAAAGCAGGCCGCGTGAAACGACTGGCGGAGACCAGGTTTGTGGAGCATCGAAAAGACTGGTCCGAGCGATCTCCTTAAAACCCTGGGGCGAGAGATCCAGCCAGTGGAGCGATCCGAGTTCACCCAGGCAAAGAACGGCCCCGTCCGCCTGAATGAAACTCCCTCGAAGTATCCCACGGGTCGCGAATGTTTTACGGCCCCCTCGTGTGACTTCTTCTTTCCAAAGGGGTTGTTCACGCCAAACGACCTTTCCTGTCTCGACTTCCAGACAGACAATGGAGGCATCCGGTTCATTGCGCCCATCAAAACAATACAGATATCCATCCTTTTGGATGCTATTTGAAAAGTGCACTCCCACTTCATCGGTTGTCCACATCTCCTCAAATTCATTATCCGGATTCACCTTCAGCAACGCGCTGCCTGTCTGGTAACTGGCCGATATGAAAACCTTGTCATCGATCACCACTGGGCAAGAGGCATTCACTGACTCATAACTCCGACTCCGCCAGGGGTACCGAAAGAGGAGGGAACCTTTCTCTGAATCGATACCAAGGAGTCCTCCAGTCGGTGGCCGACTATCCCCACCCGCAAAGACATAGATCCCCCGTCGGCCATGGATGGAGGCTGGGATGGGCGAAGCGTAGCTCGGTCCCCACTCCTCTCCCACTCCCCAAAGCATTCTTCCGTCAATCGTGTCGAAGGCCGCCACAGAAGGGCCACCGGGAGCACCGATATTAATGATAATCTTGTCCTCTTCGATGAGCGGCGTGCAAGAGACGCCGAAAAAATCCTGGGACACATTGAATTCTTTGTTCAGGTTGCGTTCCCAATAGAGATGCCCGTTGCGGATATCCAAACAGAGCAGGATCCCCTCGGCGCCATAGGCATAAACCCGATTACTATCGATCACTGGACTACACCGGGGGCCGTTATTGTATCCGTAACGATCGCGATATCTGGTTGGATACCCGTGCCGCCAAATGAGATGACCTGATTCCGCTTCTAAACATTCGACACGAACTTCATCTTCAACTCGATGGAAAAAGACCAATCGATTCCCTTGGACAGCCGGCGAGGAATAACCCTCTCCTTTCTCCATTTCCCAAACCAAACTCGGACCCTCTTCTCCCCAGGCTTTGAGGAGATGCGTTTCTTCCGAAGTACCGTCATAATCGGGCCCCAAGAACTGGGTCCAATCATTCGTTGCCGCCTGTGGAGAGAGTCCCTTCGGAGCGGAGTGGTAGATAACATCGGGGTGAGTGGCCGCTATCGGTGTCTCGGAAGTTTTGATCGGATACAAAGAAGGTGGCGCCGGATCCTCGAACCCGGGTACGGCTTGTGTCCAGAAAAGTGCCACAGCCGCCAGTACGATAACCTGGATCGAGAAACGTTTCTCGGCCTCACTTACGCGGGAATTTCTTCTAGCTATCGCGGGCAGAAGGCTCAAATGATACAAATCAAAACTCCAATCCGATTCAGAGGAAAGGACCCCTCCTCCTGTATCGACAAGCATGGGTTTTCGGCTCAGGACCTAACTCTTCCAAATTATGTCTGCCGGAGAGATCGGTGTCCATCGCCATGTAAGGACCCGCGCACACCATCTTGATCCCCACCCCTGATTCATGCAACCTTTCCACCCATGATCACCGACTGTCATGTCCATATCGGCAAATCGACCTGGATACAGATTGATGTTGCCGCAAAAGAACTGATCGCCGCGGCCGATAAATCGGGCATCGATCGGATGATGGTAACCGACCTCACCGCCCTGATCTACGATATCGAGGAAGGGAACCGTCTTATCCGAGAGGCGATCGCCGATTATCGCGACCGGATGATCCCCTACTATACGATTGTTACCGGACGGCATGGCAAGAAGGTCCTCGAGGATTTCGAGCGGTATGTAACCGACCACGGTTTTCGGGGTCTCAAGATTTATTCGGTCCCGCCTCTCCAGCTCATCGATGATCCTTATATGATCCCGTTTATCGAGAAAGCCGCCGAGTTTCAAATCCCGATTCTCGCACACTCGACCGGCGAAGAATGCGAATCCCTTTCTCGCCAGGTTCCCGAGTGCATCCTGATCAATGCGCACATGGGGTGTTGTCCTCAAGCTCATGGAGACTGGCATCGCTCGGTGGCGGCGGCGAAAGCTTATCCGAACATTTATCTCGACACGACGAGTTCTTCTTTCGATAACGATATGATCGAATTTGCAGTGGCCGAGGTTGGCGCCGAAAGAATTCTTTATGGATCTGATCTCCCTCTTCTCGATCCAACGCTTCAGATCGCAAAGGTCACCGAATCGGAGATTACCCAGGAGCAAAAGGATCTCATCCTCCATGGTAATATCGACCGGATTCTCAAACGGAGGGATTCCGCGTGATTCTCGATGTCAACGGATACTTTGGAACTTGGCCCTATTGGCCGATGAAAGGGACGGACCCGCAATCGGTGGTCGAGAAGATGGACCGAACGGGTATCGATCGTGTCTTTATCAACTCCCTCCGAAGCGTTTTTACCGACCCTCTCCATGGCAACAGAGAAACCTTGGAAGTGGTCGAAACCTTTCCCGATCGGTTCTATCCAGCGCTCACATTTTCCCCATACTCTCCCGGTTATGAGGCGTTACGCTCAATCCTCAAAAACCCGCCGAAATGCATCGTCAAACTCTTTCCTCTCAACCATAGTTACCAGATCCATGAGGAGCCAAAGGTGGAGGAAATCCTCCGGATCTGTGGTGAGAAGAAGATCCCGGTCTTCATCCCCTACCGACTGATCATGAGTTGGCGTCTCCCGACCATGAACTATGGGAGCCTCGGTGGAGTGATTGGAAAGTTTCCGGATACTCATTTTATTCTAGGTTCGATCAACTATCTCTTTGAACTCCAAACCGCCCGATTTCTTCTCCGAACCTATTCAAACACCTCTCTTGAAACCTCCGCGATGATGGCTTACCGCGAGGTGGAGAGACTCGTCGACGAGTTTGGCGCGGGTCGTTTCATCCATGGCAGTTGTGTTCCACTTCAGAACCCGGCCATTGGACCCTTGAAGATAAAGGCAGCAGAAATCCCCGATGAAGATAAGGAAAAGATCATGTCGGGGAATTTATCGAATTTAATTGGTACGATGGTTTGAATCGTGGAAATCCACGGAAGGGATGGAAAGTCATGGAATAACATGAATCGAAGATTCATACCCGTTTCCATTTTTCAACCAGATTTCCATGGAGTTCCCTGATTTGAAAACGAAAGGAAAACCTAAATGATGCGCTGTTTTCTCCCCCTTATCCTCTTCATCCCCCTCATTGCCACCGCCGAAAAGACCGGTTGGTGGGAGAAAGAAACTGAAATGGCCCCCGGCGGTATCTTCAAAATCGACACCAAAGAATGGTGGGACAAGGCCAAGACCCTAGAGGTAGGCGAATCCATCGTCCTGACAGAGCCTGGAATGATGATCGTCAGAATGGAGAAGCGAGGGCTGGACGATAAGAAAATGTTGATCTGGGTGCTGGATGACGATGGAGATATGGACCCAGACAACCCTGAGGGCGATGAGGACAGTGATTGTTATGTCGCCGACTACGAAGTCGATGGCGTCGTCGATCGGATGGTTGATTTCATCGATGAGGATGGAGACCAGGATCCCGACGAAATGGAACACCGATACTATATTGAGGGCGAGCTCAGACGAGCCTGGTTTGGTCTGGACACCGATGATGACGGACACATGTGGGACCTGAAGGACTATGAATACCGAGGCGGTTTTTTTACCTCAGACGCCTACGATGACAGTATGATCTTCATGAACAAATACAATCCAATCAAGAACGAATGGCTGGCCATTTCCGAGTGTCCGTTCGCTTTTTTCGATCTAGACAACGACGGTCAATCCGACCGCGTGGCACGTTTCAGCGCCTCGCCGATTACTTTTTCCGAAAACGAGGACCCCGACTACGCCAACAGCCAGAAGCGATACCAGGGCCCCTACTACAAGGAGCTCGAGAACATCGGAGTCATGAACATCCGTTACAGCTTCGATATCGATGGTCTCGCATCGGAGGATCACCCGCTCCACTACGAAATGGGTTTCAACCTCATCGCCCCTGTTCCCTATCAGTATGAGGGAATGGAGCACACACAACCCTTGCGGCGTTCTCCAAAGACGACGATTTGTGTTCCTCATTCCAAAGTCATCGAGGTCGCCGAGAATTATCCCGCTGACCAAACCGGGTTTACATGGCGCGAATTTGAAGATGCCAAAATGAAAATTGGTTATCCCGAACGAGAGGAATATGATCGCCGATGGGAGGGTGTTTTCTGGACCTGGCACCGACGGATTATGCAAAACACCGGTGGCCCCGTGCAGGATTGGAATGTGCGGCGCGAGTTTATGGATAAACCCAGTGACAAGCGTGAGGTCTATTACAGCCCGGTCGATCGTCGTGTCCATCTTAAAGGCGCGACTGAGGGTTGGCTTCAAGTCGGCCACTTATTCGGTGAAGAGAAGTTGGGGGAGATCCGGATGTTCGACACGACCGAAGATGGCTATTTCGACCGCTGGGAGTATATCGATCAAGAGACTGGAATCCCGATTCGGGTGGCCTCGGTTCGCGATGCGGAGAACATCGATTTCGGGAACGATTGGGAAAGACTTGCCAAGTTTTATAACGAAGAAGCCCTCCCCGAATCGATTCGTCTCAACCAAGCGCTGATCGCGGAGTTTAAGAATGAATTGGGTCAAGAAGCGGAAGAGGTCGAATCTCTATTCGCCCCTCTTCTCGCCCGGGAGGAGATCAGTCCGGACGAAAAGCGTTATCTTCTCGATCTTCAGCGAGAGTATTTCTATTATCTTTTCCGAGTGAAATATTATGGTCAGACGAAGACTGAATTGGAGGACCTTCCTGGGACCGATCCGCGATTCGATATCCAAATCATGAAAGATTCAACCCGGATTTGGGAACAAGCAGGTAATCTGGCGAGAGTCGATGCTGCCTATGAAAAAGGCGATTACCAAGCTGTGATTGACATGCTCCAGTGAGGGAGGCGTTCACAGGACTAGGCCTAAAACTGGACGACCACCTCACTGATCTTCCAAACACACGCAACGATGGCGACTGTTGAGAAAAGGGCCAGGAAGACAATTGTACCTTTGTGATCTTGTGGGTTGATGGGGGCATTTGATTTCATGATTCCGGTCTCCTTAAACGCTGAATCCTGAGGGACTCGTTCTAAATCTTTGCTTTGCTGTTTCTGTGCCAATCTAATAACCCACAAAATTCTAGGATCCAGCCGTCTCCTATGGGCGAAGTATCGGCGAATTGTTCGATTTCGAACTCAGAGGTGAACGTTCTGGTCCTAGGGAGAGTTCGGATGGCGGGTTCTGTTCACTCTATTTGATATGAATACTCAGGGTAGAATATCCCCTTGATATGACGAATCCCCTGAATCGATCGAAGGAATTCTTGAGAGGCAAGGTCGATGGTCCTTTTTGGGTGATCGTTCTCCTATTCATTCTGTCCCGCCTAGTCGTTTTCACCTTCGGTGTCACCTACGACGATAGCGAAGTTTCCTGGTTCTATCAGTTTCTCGATATTGAACTTCTCAAACATGACCTCGGAACGAGCCTTTGGCATCTCCATTCTCAACCTCCCTTACTCAACCTCCTGGCGGGACTCGGACTCAAGATGCCCCCTCCAATCGGGTGGTGGTTCTGGAATGTGCTTTATCTACTTTTAGGAATGGGACAAGTGCTCCTTCTCTTCGACGGGCTCAAGCGCCTTGGAACTTGGCCATGGATCGCGGTTGGTTTTGTTTCGGTCTACATGGTCAGCCCAGCGGTCTTGCTCTTCGAAAATCTATTCTTTTATCCCTATCCGAGTGCCGCCCTTCTGATATTCTGCGCGTGGCTCTTGATCCGTCATCTCCAGAATCCAGATCGGTTGGGTCTTTTTATCTTCTTCCTGGTTTGTGCACTGCTTCCGCTGCTTCGAAGCATCTTCCACTTGGTATGGATTGTCGCCGTAGTGATGATAGTGGCCATAGGTTGCTCACTTACATGGAGAAAGACTCTCCTGGTTGCAATCATTCCTCTTCTGCTCGTGACCGGTTGGTACACGAAAAACCTTCTCCTGTTTAACTCTTTCTCGGGGAGTAGTTGGATGGGGATGAATTTCGCGCGAGCCACCGTTTTTCGTCTCCCTGACCAAACTCGAGAAGATTGGATCGAAGAGGGAATTCTCTCTGAGATCTCAAGGATCGGACCTTTCAGCCCCATCGAAAATTACGAAGGAATTATAGAGAAACCACCCATCACCGGGGTCGCCTGTCTGGACAATCCGGCCAAGTCTGAAACCATTTCAAATTTTAACCATATCGCTTGGATAGACGTGTCGAAGCGATATGAAACAGATGCTTGGACTACTGTGCGATTGGACCCGGTCCGATGGATTGGAAACGTTGCGGATGGTTTTCTCATTTATTTCAGACCCACCCAGGAGTTTGCTCTCCGATCAGCCAATCAAAGTGCCATCGAGGGTTGGGAAAAGTTTTATGACCGCTGGATCACTTGGCAGGTTTCCGAATCAAGATTGAACGACGCGGTCGAGGACCGGCTCTCTTTTTTGGAACGACTCAAATCCTGTTCATGGATGTGGATCCTCCTCCATTTCGGATCCTGCTTCTATGGGATCTATCAGGTCATGATCGGGATGAAGGGGGCCACCGAGGCGCGAAATAGAGCGGTCGTTTACGCCTTCTTAACCTTTAACATCGTTTACATCGCAATGGTCGGAAACATGTTTGAGTATGGAGAGAATAACCGATTCCGGTTCATGGCAGATCCATTGGTCCTACTGATAACCGGGTCAGCCATTTGTGATAGAAAGAAATTTTTGGGAAAACTCAAAACAAGAAGACTCAATATAAATCGGCACGCATCCGTTCAGACGAATCACGCCCCTGATTGACCCGGAGACAACAATCGAATTTCCTGGACCTGGTAATAACCAAGCAGGAGAACGAAACAAATGAATCCCGCTACCAAAACAATGGCCGCACGTTTGGGCGCGATCTTTTGTTTAGGTGGTTTGGGAATGCTGGTCAGTTTCGAGCGCAGAACGAGTGGGTATTCCTCGATAAGCGACTCGACCCCTCCCATCTGTACAAGCGAATAATCACGCTCTCCTGAAACTCTTTGATAGTGCTCTCCCAACGCTACTAATTGTCTCTGACTTTCTCCCAGAGAGTCGTTCTTTGTGGTTCCTCCCGGTTGATCGCCTAAATTGCGTGGTGTGTCTCCAAACCGACTATTGATTTTTGACTCGGCCATCCAGAGGTCAATAGGGTGGTATGCGAGATATTCGAATGGGGCACTTTTTGCAATCCGATAGGACTCTTGTACTTCTTCGACCTGTCGTTTCTTTTCCGATTGCACACGAATTGAACTCTGTACAATCTCATCCTCCAGTGAGCGGAGAACAGCATGCGCCCAAAGATAGGACAACAACGCCGACGAACTCGGGGTCCTCCAATCGCTCGAAAGGGTGAGTATCGGTTGGTATCGAGTGGTCAGGTTCGTTTCCAGGGAGGTAGTAATTCGGGCCGAAAGATATCTTGAGATTTCATTCGGATCGAGTGTGTCGAGATCGTGATCCGTAAAATCCCGAAACCCACTTGCGAGGTCGGACGGGGGCATACCGCGCCATGCCTGTGCAAATTGGTTGGTCAGGGGTATGCGAAGAATCTCTGAAGCCGTTGTTGCTGATCCGGTAAGGACCTCGGAAAGCGAAAGATTTGCATCACCTGTCTCAGACTCAGCCATTCTTTCATCCAGGCGCCTCGCGAATTCCCGCTTAATGGAGAGGTCTGCTAGCAAGTCCTGAAGAACCGGGTAGGAGGTGGCGATCGCCTGAACGGTGGGCATGGAAAGAGTTTGAGGGGGAACTTCCAAGTTTGAGGCATAACCCGGGGGGAGCACCATGACCGTTGTCTTGGCACGAAACGTTTTTGGAAGAATGAGAGTGATGATCGCTGTGACGATCATCACTATTAGGGTCGTTCCCAAGATTCTCTTGAAATGAATCAATCCGGTTTCCCATAGATTAGGGATGGGACTGAGCCAGGAAGGAACATCTGATGGCTTTGACGTGGCATCCTCCATGGTCTAATCCCGATTAGCCCTTCAGTAGCTCTCTCTCAGTTAGATCGAGAGTGATTAGCTGGTGTCGTGACAACACCCTAGTCGCTCCGATGATCAGGTAACAGCCAACCGCGAACAGCCCCCGACGAGCGGTAAAACCTGAATAGACGAAAACAAGGAATATGGACAAAAGTGCCGGAGTCAACGCCCAAGAGAGGTTAGTCAGGAACTGGGCGAAAGGGAGGTAAAAGTCCTCGATTCGGGCAAGCGCCGGGAAGCGTTCGGAGGAGACTCGAGCACGCTTTTCCAGCCGAATGGTCTTTTCAAAATTCGGAGTTCCCAAGAACAGTAGCATCAACTCGCGAAGGAGGTCGATCGGCCAAACCAGTATCTGGACAGTAATCGACCTCCGGTGCCATGGGAGGTTTTCCAATCCGGGGGTTCCCAAGGATTGGGATCGTTGCTCCAAACGGGCGACGATCATCCAGTTGAACCAGTGAATCAGTACGCCAAGGCAAGTGGCTGCGATGAAGAGGCAGAACATCCAGGAGGGATGCATTGCCAGGTTTCGGGCGTGTTCGGCCAGGTAATCACTATACCCCATCGGTTTACTTTCGGAGACGATCTTCGATCCCACTGATAGAAAAAAGAGGAAGAAAGTGCAGATCAATCCCGGCACAACCTGTGCCAATAGAAATCCGAAAAAGAACTGACTGAAGAAATTCATTCGAATCCTTTGCATTTGTTGGCGGTCACCGGTTTCCCAACCGATTGAGAGAGTATAGGATTTGGACACCTTCTGTTCAATCCAAGGAAACCTCATAATGGTTATACCATGAAGATCGATTTGAATGGTTGCGGAAATCGAACCTGTTTAGGGCCGTTTATCCTGTCTATAGCATTCGTTTTTCTTCTCTTGGGATGCGAAAAAGGGAACATTTTCGAGGCATCCAGGAGGGGAGAGGTCAGGGCAATCGAGGACCTTAGCAACAAAGACACGGGGCTGCTCTATTCACGAGACTCTGTTGGTCGGACTCCCTTACATCTCGCGGCCGTTGAAGGCCATGAAGCGACAATCCGCCTTCTACTCGACAAAGGGCTGGACCCCGGAACACTCGACCGAGTTGGATTCTCTTCCATCGACTATGCCAAATTATCCGGGTCGCAGGGATCTGTCGACTTATTGGAAGCGGAGGTTTCCTTGCACGATGCTGCCCGCAGAGGAGATCTCGAGTTAATGAGGAAGATTATTGTGGATGATCCCGAGTCTGTAAATCGAATCGGGCCCGATGGTGGAGTCCCTCTTCAAATGGCCCTCGATAATTCTGACACGGACGCAGTCGAACTCCTTCTCCGAGAAGGCGCCTCCCCGAATCACATACTTCCAAATGGAGAGTCTCTGGTACAGGTGGCCGTAGGAGCAAACTCAACAAAAATAGTCGATCTCCTCCTCGCCGCCGGAGCCACCCCTGATCATCTCGATAAGCGTGGCCGAACACCCCTTTACGTGGCGCTTCAGAACAAGAACCCAGTGATTATCCATCGACTTCTTGAAGAAGGCGCCAATACGAACATCCGAATGATAGAAGGATTGACTCCGATACAAATCGCGGCCCAGCGGGGGGATATCGAGGTATTCGAGACTCTCATCGAGAAAGGGGCCGCGCTTGAAACCAAGAATGACAACGGGCGTGACGCCCTTTATTGGGCTCGTAAACATCACCACTATAAAATGGCCAGAATGATTGAGGAAATGATTGAGATTGATGATGACTGAACGGAATAAGATTCATGTTTGTTCCTCACCCATCGATTTTGCGGCGAAGAGATTAGTTGCTCATTTCCAACGCGTTCACGAGGCATCCATCGCCTTGTCTGGGGGGAGAACCCCGCGTGAACTCTTTACCCTGTTGGCCACACTCTACTGCGACCGAATTCGCTGGGATCGTTTAAAGATCTTTCAAGTGGATGAAAGGGGTGTCCCCCCTACCCATGAAGATTCGAATTGGAAACAGATTCAAGAGCGACTACTCGATCAAGTACCAGGCCTCAAAGCCTTTCGAATGCAAGCAGAAAAAGGGGAACAGGGAGCAGCTGAATATGAAGCGGTGCTAGAAGCCGAGATTCCAAAGAATGAGGCCGGGTTGCCCCGTTTGGACTTGGTTCTTCTGGGAATGGGACCGGATGGGCACACAGCCTCCCTTTTTCCCGGCACGAAAGCATTGGAGGTTTTTGACCGAACGGTGGTATGGAATGAAGTTCCACAGTTGAGCACCCACCGAATGACTCTGACCTATCCGGTTCTCCAGTCGGCGGGAAACCGCTGGTTTCTGCTCAAGGGGTCCGATAAAGCTGCTATGTTTAAGAAAGTCCTTGAGGGAGAGTATCCGGCAGGGAAACTGACGGATACAGAGTGGTTTATTGATGAGGACTTGGCAGCGGTGCTCTAAGAAGAGACTCAGGCTGTGCTTCTTCAGACGATTTGCGGGCCACCGCCACTCGTTCATGGAGCAACAGTGCTCCGAAACGTATCCCGATTCCACAATAGATCCAGAAAAGAGGAGCCATCCGGGTTTGTCTGACCAAATCCGAACCGAAGAGCGAATGGAACATGACCCCCAGAAATCCGATCAAAAAGCCTCGCATGATCAGTCGGTCCATCGGATCGACACTCATCCTTTGTGCACGGTAAAACCAGAGCGCTATTTGAAAGAGCATGCCCAGATAGAAAAGCAGGCCGAGTAACCCCCACTCTGAAGCAATCAACAAGAACAAGTTATGAGGATCGCTTGGGGCGATTCGATTGTCATAGTAAATGGCATCGTGGGCTTTTGCGGTCGAGAAATATCCCCGAACAGGGCCGTGCTGCCGGGCGAAATGAGATTCAGTCCCATGCCCGATCAAGGGAGCCTCTTCGATCATTAGGAATGCGGTTTCGATTCCTCGCATCCTCCATTCGGAGGAACCGTACCCACCCGAAAATGTGGTCAATCGTTGGAAGTTTAGTTGGCTCACCACGAATCCAATTGCAAGGACCATCCCGAGCAATGCGCAGGTAGGAAGAACTTTCGATCCCTTCGGCCATACCAACCAAAGGGCACACATACCACTAACCAGTACCAGCAGAAGCAGTGCGGCTCTCGATGAGGTAAATAGACATCCCATGCCGGTTAGGAAGACGATGGACGCGCCCAGTAGTCGAATCGCTGTCTTGCCTGGCCGAACCGCTAATGCGAACCCCAAGGGTAGAACAGTGGCAAAGAAGGCTCCAATGACTGTCGATACACCGAGGGGGAGGTCGGCGCGTCGCTCACTGTCGGTCACATAATGAACGTATTTCCAGCCGAGCAGGGAACTCACCTGTTGAGTCGCCAGAGATTGGGCAATCGCGAGCAGTCCACCCAAGGCCCCTAGGGCGAGATACAGCCAGAGGATCCTGTAAACATCCTTCTTACCCAACCCCAGGGCCGGAACCAAGAGGACCGGTAGGGTCCAAATGATGTCAGCCACTAATGCAGAAAGGCCCTTTCCGGGATGCGCCTCAGCTCCTGAACTTAGCAGAGTTGAGACGAAGGCCACGGCAACCCATCCGCAAAAACAAGCCAAGAGTGCAGGCGCACACCTTATGGAAAGAGTTTTTATCGACCTTGGGCAGACAAGGATGGAAGCCATCAAGAGGGCAGGAACGATGAGATCAGTGGGGTACCACTCCCAACCGAGTGCTTCGAATTTCCACCCCACGTTAAAACGGTTGGGGAAATAGACGAGTAAAAGGAGTGGTAGCCCGACAGTGTAAAATCCGAGATTCATGCTGATTAGAATACAAAAGATTCAGAACTTCCTCAATCAAGCCGAAAATTAGAGAATTACAGGCCAGCTCCTTAGATTCTTGTAATGAAGGGGCAGAATCGAGTCGGTGAGGTTTTGGGGTCTAGAGGCGAGGTTGGCTTGCTTTTCCGTTTCTAAGTCCGCTACCATCAGCCATTATGAAAAAAATCCTTAATTTGTTTGCCTTAGTTTGGGCTATCTCGCTAGTAAGTCCGGCTCTCGCAATAGACGACCTCTATGAGATCGGGAGTGAATCCATTCTCTTTACCGATGTGACGCCCACCAATTCCTCCGATCCAAGTCGGAATAACACCGAAGTTTACCGTAGGTGGATCGAGGGGTATGGATTTGGCGAACATCATTTTTCGCCGGCGCACCACCCTAGCGATCCGGATGCATTCTGGGAGCGGGTCGACAAACAAGCTCCCGGCCCGAGTACTGTTGTTCACAGCCTCTGGAACAATCCGGTTCATCTGGTGTGGGATACCCCCGTCAATATGGGGAAAAACTTGAAGAGATCGATGTGGGACACTTTCAGTGAAAGTGACAGCGGTGGTGAAATAGCACACGATTTTATTTTCGGCCTACCCGATACCGCGATGGTCGGAATCAATGGCATCTACGATAGCGGGACCAATTTTTATACCGATGTGTGGGCGCCAGCTATTGGAAGTATTTTCATTTGGCCGCCCCGTCTTCTGACCGGCCTCGCGAAGAACTCCTCACCCGGATTTTATCGGACGATTGATATCATCCCCAAGACCTTATGGTCCGTCGCGCTACCCGTTCGAAAGTTGGGAGTCACCGCCGCCGATCAGGTCCAGAAAGGGACGAACTTCGTTTACCGGACTATCACCCATCCGACCCAATTTCCGGACCATGCTCAGCGGTATTGGGGAGAACCTCCAACCAGTTACTCGCCTAACACATTTGTCCCATCGCGACCGCGGTCATCTTTGGACAGTTCTTCAAGATCATCCGCTCGCCGCAGTACCTCGAGTTCCTCATCCCGGTCGACAACACAATCTTACTCTTACGATGGCGGAACCACTTACAGTCCCCACAGCTCGTCATCCGGCTCCGGAATTACTTCCGGAAGAGGAGTTTATGAGGGCGGATCAGGTGTCGGACTGGGGCCAATCGGTTCCGAGTATTAACGTGAAGAAGGTTTGACAGGTTATCAGTTGGGCCGCTCCAGCGCTTTCTTTCCGATGTCTTTCCTGAAATGTGCCCCAGTGAATGAGAGTTTGGACACCCCCTGATAGGCTTTGTTTATGGCCTCTTCAATGTTGCTTCCTCGTCCTGTGATTCCAAGCACTCTCCCTCCAGCAGTGACCGTTTCAGATCGGTCATTGAACTGAGTGCCTGCATGAAACGCCATCAGGTCGGAATCGGCCGCGAATTTTTCCAAGCCAGAAATGACCTCACCTTTGTTGTAAGGACCTGGATACCCGCCTGATGCCAACACCACACAGACGCCCGGTCTTGAGGACACAACCAAGCCAGGATGTTCTCGAAGTTTTCCCTCAGTTGCGAGAGTCAGAAGTTCAAACAGATCGGATTCCAGAACAGGGAGCACCGCCTGTGTTTCAGGGTCGCCCATGCGACAATTGAACTCGACCACCCGGGGCCCTTCTGAAGTGATCATCAGGCCCGCATAGAGGACACCGACATAAGGGGTCCCACGTTCCTTCATGCCGCGGATCGCCGGCGCCAGGATCTCTTCGTCCACGCACCGAGCTATATCGGGTGTCATGACCGGCGCGGGAGAGTAAGCCCCCATCCCCCCGGTGTTTGGCCCCTGATCATTGTCATAAGCGGGTTTATGATCTTGCGAGGAGGGGAGCGAAACAAAGGTTTCTCCATCGCAGATGGCCAGAACCGAGGCTTCTTCACCCACCATGCACTCTTCGATAACGACCCGGGCGCCCGCTTCCCCGAACACCTTGGTTTCGAAACATTCCGCCAATGCATGAAGTGCGGTCTCGACATCATGGGCTACGGTGACTCCTTTACCGGCGGCGAGTCCATCCGCTTTGATGACGATAGGTACGCCTTCTTTTTCGACATAGGCGATCGCATCATGGTGATTGTCCAAAGTCCGATATTTGGCTGTGGGAATCCCGAACTCCCGCATAAACTCCTTCGCAAAATCCTTCGATCCCTCGAGTTGGGCCGCCGCCTGGACAGGACCGAAAATAGGGAGACTCCTCTTGTGAAACAGGTCCACAATTCCATCCACCAAAGGCGCCTCGGGTCCGACTACCGTGAGGGCGACCCCTTCTTTTTCCGCGAATTCCGCTAATCCTTTTAGGTCGCCAACCGAGATGTCGACATTTTTCCCGACCAGCGCTGTGCCGGGATTTCCCGGAGCTGTGATGACTTCGGTTAACTTGGGACTTTGAGACAATTTCCAGGCAAGAGCGTGTTCTCGACCCCCGCTTCCAATTACAAGAACTTTCATTCACCCATCCTTTCAGTTTGACCCCGCGCTTTTCGATTCCGGCGAACTCCCAGCGACATCATATTCGCGTCTCGCTCCAGATACCATCCAAGAGACTTCGAGTCCAGACGAACCGCCCGCGATCTTGAAATGATTGCCTTCGATTGTTTCGGCAATATGTAGCATTGGTGCGGGAGCCCCAATTGGGGTTAGGTTATATCGGTAATCCTCGAACATTGCACCAAAGTAATCCGGCAAATCCACACTTGCCTCTCCATTCCCATCCAGTTCAACAACCCCGTCCAGCACGGTCTTTTCCTCAACGCTGTTGACCGATGACAGTAGCAGTTCCTCTCCTTTTGCACCTCGAGAATCGCCCATTCTCGTCTTCACACCCTTCATCACCAGATTTCCCTGAAGGTCGAGGTTGCCGTTTTGATCCAAGAGGAGCAAGGAATTGAGGGTTGGGCCGATCACCTGGAAAGTGCCATCGTTCCCGGTGCTATCCAAATTGAGAAAGAAAAAGACGTTGGCGTTCGAGAGCAAGGCGATCTGGCTGCCGGCCTCGTCGATCGCCGTAACTGTTCCCCGCGGACCCCCGAGTTCGATATCGGCGACATTATCTCCCCCTTTCACGTAAACTCCCGAACCCGAGTTGTTCATGTTGATGAACCGGCCCGCGAAAGAATTCACCCCATTCGTTTCACCGTACACTCCATCGCCCGAGCGGGAGCTCCCATGAATGGCCGTGTCGGTGGCGAACCCGAGTAGCGCGTTCCCGGTGGGAGCGTCGTTCCGGAGGATCAAAGGCGCGGAAGGGAGAGCGGTGATCAATCCTTTCTCTTCGGATTTGAGCGGGAAAACAATCGACTGATCGGGGAAACGGCCCTGGATGATGAGTGGGTTGTCATCTCCAATCCAGGTCTGCCCCAGGTGGTCATGGTTCGGCATCGCCAAACCCTCGGCTAGTTCGGTGTCGGTGGTGTAATCCTGCGCTTCGATGCCGCCGAGGCTGTTCGCATCCACCGATCTCAGAGCGAAGGGGACACTGCGGAATCGGACACGGTTGGGAAAGATATCCGTGGGGTCAATGCCATCTCCCGCGAGGTCGACCGACAGTTCGTACCAGGCCTCATTGGTGGTCAACACAGCGGGTGGA
The DNA here is from genome assembly GCA_029261095.1 of Candidatus Omnitrophota bacterium. Lineage (GTDB taxonomy): Bacteria > Hinthialibacterota > Hinthialibacteria > OLB16 > OLB16 > JACKFH01. The sequence continues at coordinate 18,725 of JAJDBZ010000195.1, forward strand.
GGAACAACGTTGATGGTGAACCTTCCCGTGCTCGAGAGATTCACCAGACCGTTCGCGCTCCCAATCTCGGTAGGGTTCGTTTCCGAATCGAAAAAACGGATTCGGTAGTCGCGCGTTCCGGTCAGCGGCCCTCCACTGGGCGAGGTCAGAGACCCCTGGATGGTGATTTCATCCGGAATCGTGCCATGCGCTTGGTGGATGCTGAGGGGGAACCCCAGTAACCAAGTGCAGGATGCGATTGCGATCGTCATTTTCAACCAAAGAGGCATCAGTCTTTCTCCTTTTTTTATGTTTCATTCATTCATAGTTTCGATGGGCGATGTCGATTCCTTTCTCTTTCGGCTCGCCATAGAGATCGGGGTGTAAAAATTTTCCTTTTTCCTCATCCGATTTTTCCTGCTCCGGGACCATCGGGTGGGCTTTAGCGTGGGGGTCGTGGCGAACCCCGGAGACCTGCCATGAAACCTTCATGGCCGGCAGGCCACCCGCGATCCGAAACCGGTTGTCCGAGATTTCCTCGGCGACATAAACGGGAGCCGAACCGCCGATGCAGGTGAGTTGATACCGATAGTCCGCGTTGAATGCCTCGAAATAATCCGGAAGTTGAACCAGCGCTTCACCTTCCTCGTCAAGGAGAACATTCCCGCTATAGACATTCATCCTTTCCGGAGAACTCACGTCGGAATGGGTGAGGAATTTCGCGGCCGGATCGAGAGGGTGATCGATTTTCACTTCACCCGCCGCGGTGGTCAGAGTGCCGGAGATGTTCATGTCCCCGTCCTCGAAGATAGCGGCGACGCCAGCTCTCTCACCATTCAAAACGGAAAACGTGGGGAATAAGGAGCTGTCATCGGAATCGAGCCAGACCCAAACATTGCTGTTCGAAACCAGATGGAGTTCACTCCCTGAGTGTTCGTTGGCCGAGATTTGCCCGATCGTCCCCTGCAGGAGTAAGTCCGGATGATGGTAACCATTGGTGGGAGTTGCCGTATTATCCAGTATCAAGGGTGCTGAGGCGCCCGAACTGAACCCTTTTCCATTTGACTTAGCCGGGCCGATAATGATTCTGGGCGGAAAATTTCCCTGTATTCTCAGGGGGTTTCGATTGCCGGTCCAAGTTTGCCCCAAATGGTTATGCGCATTGGATTGACTGGCCGGTCCTTTCCATTGTTCATGAACCGCGATGGCTTCGTGCGGGCCGACAACGTTGTCTCCGTTGACATCAAGGACTTGGCATTGAGCGCTTGTCCCGAAAAGAACCATGACGATAAATGATATCCACATCGAGAATTTATTCATCAACAATTTCCTCCAGAAGAAAATGACAACGAGTTCATGCATCAAGCATTAATCGCTGTTCCCACCAGACACTTTTGGATTCAGAAACTTGCCCCTCTCGGAACCAAGTTTTTCTCTCTCGACCTGGATCGGATTCGATTTGGAGGCTGGGTCGTTGCGA
>JAJDBZ010000196.1 GCA_029261095.1 Candidatus Omnitrophota bacterium
GAGTGGGGCTCACCATGGTCGCCAGATTCTGATGAAGATCGTCACTGGCCGAGGGCTGAAAGGTCAGAGTTGAACGATTCTCCGCCAACTCTTGAACAGCCACCTGGGGAGCGCACTCGATGGATTGGTGGCCGCCAATAACAAGGAAAAAGACCAATGCTAAGAACCGCTTCATGTCTCTCAAGACCTCCTGAATTTGAATCGATTGAACTCAGCTGGGGAATCAAAGGATGATTGTCTACAAGTCCTCCAATATTCTATCGAAACCAGAAAAATTGACCACCCTAATCATGTATCCCCATTTATATTCGATGTTTGCGAAGCGGTTGCCTCGGTCCATTGGTTTACCAAAAAGATCCGATAACCCATCTTGATCCACTGCGGAATTCACCTTAGGATGCAACCCTCGAAATAAGAGCCGTATGATTGCTCGGGAATATGCCGCCAAAGAAGTCGGGGCATTTTCGATTTCCTCGGAGGGAGAGGGATGAACCAGGGGTGGTTACACGTTGGGGAGTGCCAAATGGTGGGAATGAGGGGAGCCTTTTCGCGGATACCGGGGGAACGTCGCCAATCAATACTGAATTTCCTCGCGTTTCTAGCCGATCTTTGTTCCTGGGGTTACGGTTTGGAGCGCTGCTCACCTCATACAACACCCATCGCCAAAACGGTAAAATCTTTTAGGAAAACAACAAAAAATAAGGTTTCTTTGGTTCTATACCCGAGTTAATCGGATTGGGAATATAGAATTAGGGCTTTTTAGGTTCAACTGAGGAGGAAAGATGAAATGATGAAGGTTCATAATTGGGGATTGACGGTCTTATTGATTGTCCTTTTTGCATTTTCGGGTGTTCATGCGGCTACAGTGGTCGTGAACCCTGCGGGCGGTGGCGATTATTTGAAAGTCCGAGATGCAATCGGCGATTACGGTACCTGGGGGAACAGCACCGGGGACACAATCGAGCTTGTGGACGGCGTCCACCTGGTTGCCGAGGCAGATGGGAACGACACAATACCCCCCCTAGCTGGCGGCGCTTCGGACACCTTGACCATTACTGGAGCTGCGGGCGCCTCGCCCATTATTGCGATGGACCCCGCGGATCCCCCCGGGAGAATCTTCTTCATCCGACGTACTGGGACATACATCATCGATGGAATCACATTCATCGGTGCGGATGGTGTTGTCCAGGATGACGGTGGTGGGGTGAATCGTTCCGTGATCCAAGTCGATGGCGACGATCCCGGAAACGATGTTCGGTGCGAAGTCCGCGACTGTGTCATCACACGAAACACCGGGGGGAATGTCCCCGATTTCGATTACACAAACGCGATTCCCGATAACACCACCACTGGAACCTACCGACGCGCTTTCTACACAGGCGACGCGGGACCCAATGGAGACATGCAACTACTGGTCGAGGACTGCGTGGTTGCCTACACTAACAACGGTAACGGTTCGGTTAGAATAGAACGGGACCCCACACCTGGAAATTTTCGAACCTTCACATTCCGGAACACACTTTTCGCTAGTAATAAAGGACGGGCTTTGCGGTGCACGCATGCCGATGCAAACACGACCATCAATTTCGAGGGCTGCGCTCTAGTGAATGTCCCGGGTGAGACGATCCTCCTCACGGATAACTATTTCGGAGCTTCTCTCAATATTTCTGATACGATCTTTGCTCCGCGCCCAGCTGGCGCCGACAATCAGATCCGTTACACAGATAACTCCTTTGGGGACCTCACCATTCGAAGAACGACCTTCCTGACTGATAACAGCGACGTTATCCGGTTCACCGGTGCGGGCGGCACGCCCGGTATGGATAACATCGTCCTTGAGGATATCATTGAATGGAACGGCGACAGCCTCTTCCGCTACGAACCCGATGGCGATTTCCCCAACTCCCTGACCGTGACCGAGGGGATCGCAACCGATAACGCCGCTCGGGATCCTGAGAATCACTCTTCAATTCTGATGGCGTTCAGTTCCCTCAATGGAGGAAGCGGCCCAATCTCAAGTGATCCCATGTTCGTCAACGACACATTCGATAACACTGTCTTTGCGAACATTCGTAGTTGGGATTCATCGACCAACGATTTCGGCGATGTTGGAAACTCAACCGATTATGCCGGACAAGGATCGATGGGATCGAATCTTACAGGTGGCGCTCAGTGTCCAACCTGCCCAATCGAAGGTCCTCAGGTTTTGGTTTTGGAATGCGCCACCTCCCAAGCGGCACTCTCGATCCAACCCGATGTCGGGGATAGCCTTCAGGGGCTTTTGGCAGTCATGCAGAATCCCTCTCCCTGGCATCCAGCCAATACAAACCCCGCCGACCAAGAGTTGGCTTTCACTGACGGCGCGGGTATCAACGGCCTCGCGGGATTGTTGAATGACAATCCGCCTGTCGAGAACACTCCCGTTTCAGTTGCTCGTTGGGATCTCGGGGGCGCTGTGGATCTATTGGACCTAACCGTTTTCAGCGGAAACGCTGGACGAGATGGACGAGTTTTCCATCACTACGATGTTTATGTGACCACCGCACCTTCCGCGAATTCCGGCTTTGGCCTCCTAATTGAGGAAGTGATTCCCGTAGCGGGTGGTTTCGGAAGCGTTGGTAACCCGAATCCTCCTGGAACCCTCGAAGCCTGTGTGACACGTATCGGAGATACCTTCGATGGTGTCGTGGCCGAGGCAATCACTGGATTGGAAATCCATTTCTACTCTGTCAGCAATACTGCTGGCGCCTTTTGGGATGATTGGAACCCTGGAAATGGTGATGACCGAGATGGTCAGAATTATGCTTTCGAGTCTCCTCTGATTATCGAGGTTGACGCGAATTTCCGGGATCTTCCCACACCCACACCAACAGCCACCCCGGTCGGTCCGCCGACTCCCACGCCGACTCCGATCGCGTGTGTCCAGGCTGCGACCCTCACCATCTCTTGCAGTGGAACCATTGGCGGATTTGGAACGCCTTCAAATCCAAGGCTGCGTTTCCACTCCGGACCGGTCCCAACCACAAGTTGCGTACCGATTTCCAGTCCGACTCAAACATTGCTAGTAGATTGCGAAATCGACTGCACGTTTTACGCCACCAGCACCACGGCACCCAGTGATTGTGCCTCGATCATTGAATTATTGGCCCTCGACATCGGTGCCTGCATCGACAGTCAGTCTGGCGGTCTGATGCAATGGCAGTATGTCACTGGGGTTGGACTTGTCGTTACCAGCGAATCCGATTTCCATTGCCTGTTGTGCGGCGACGAATTCGGACTCCCTTGTTCACTGAACATTGGGCATCCGATCGGTAATTGCCCGCTTTACAATGTCTGTAACGGTGAAGATGGCGATGAAAACTTCCTGAGTTTGGAAAGCGGTCTTGGGTTTGCTTGCGAGGTCACCGACTGTCCGATCACCCCAACCCCCACGCCGACCAACACCGCGACAGCCACCAGCACCGCAACTCCGACCCAAACCCCGACCGGCACGCTGCCGACAGCGACCTTTACACCCACGCCGACCGGAACCTCGACCGCGACTCCAACCGCAACCGAGACCGCGACAGCGACACAGGGACCATGCGACAGCGGTTACTATGTATTGGATGTTTATGGCGGCCGTCATCGTGTCGGTAACCCGATCCTGATCACCGGTTCGATCTACTTCGGGAACGATATCGCCAGAGACATGGAGCGTGCCACTAACCAGGTGCCGGATGAGGATCTCGTGGTTCTCGATGGTTTCGGTGCGGCGCACTTTGTCGAGAATCCCGCATCGAACATCATGCAAGACTTCTACTTCCCAGACATGGATATGGCTGTCGACATTCAAATGAGCGCGGATAGCCAAGGTTTCTGGGTCCTGGCAGACGATGCGCGGATCTACCGTGCAGGTACTGCGACTGGCGGAGGCGCGGCAGAGCTTCCAATCGCGAACCTACCGCCTGTCGGCAATGAGATTCCCACACCGATGCGTGACCAAGCGTTCGTCGGCCTCGGAGGCGGTTCGCTTCGAGCAGTGTCGCTGGTCGTGATCGATGAGGATCTCAACAGCATCGCGGATGGTTATGTGGTGCTCGATAGTATGGGCGGTCACTACCACTTCGCGGATGACGGTTCCAGCATCCTACCCGATTCCTCGGTGGGATCGCCGGCCAACTCGCCAGAGAGGTTACTGGATCCCGATGCCTATGCATGGCCATTCTTCCCAGGATTGGACATCGCACGAGACATGGAACTCCATCCGACCCAGCAGGGTGTGGTTATCCTCGATGGTTGGGATGGTATCCACCCGGTTCCAGTGGATGAGACCACTAATCCGGTCTTCTTCGCTAACAACCGGGATCCTCTGAACCCGACCGAGCTGATTACCACAACCGGTATGCCGTACGTCACAAACGGTTATGACGACACATCGACACCAGGTGTCGATGAAGGCGATCCCGCAGTCTACGCTGCCGATGCGGCCTCGATCTTTAAGGACTTCGAGTTCTCCGCTGGATGTGGCGCAGGGTTCTACACCCTAGATAAGTTCGGCGGCGTGTTCGTCTTCGGTGCGGCCCGCGAAATCGATACCGTTCCGGTACCGCAGTTCGGTAATTCGCCGTACTTCTTCCCGGATCTGTTCGCGGCGGATATGGAGATCTTCGATATCTCTGAGATGGAGACTGAGTTCGAAACCGACATGAGATAATCGAAGCCAACTGGTTTCTAGCAAAACCCTTAAGGGGGAAGGCGTAAGCCTTCCCCCTTTTTCTAAGAGATCACGTGTGGATGCCGCAGATCTCCCCACCCAATCGAATACCTGTCCAGTGGTTTTCCCGCGGAGATTGTTTGGATTCTGGTCACTTGGAGTCTTGTTCGTACCCAGTTTTACTTTGAGGATAAAGCGAGACTAGATCTTCTGGTCGTGCCCCACATCGATACCTGATCATGAGAAACCAATTGAGGAACGTCCTCTTGAAAACTCCTTCTTGATCCCACCTTCTCGGTGAGATCCCGATTGGGAGGTCAATGAGCCGGAAATTTCCTTTTTCTTTAAGCCGTTTCAGAACCTCGACATCTTCCATGATCTGAATCTCCGGGAAACCGCCCACTTCGAGAAAAATGGAGTGTCGAACGAAAAAGCCCTGATCGCCGTACGGCAAGCAGAGCAGGGAAGAACGCATTCCAATAAACCAATTGAACAACGGACCATACCAACGCTTCTCGGAAAGCGAGAATCCAAAGGCGCCACCAACTGTCTCTGGTTCTTCAAGCGCCTTCAGGATCTCCACTGTGGATCTCTCATGAGGGAGCGTATCGGCGTGTAGAAACCAAAGGATTTGTCCCTTGGCCGATCGCGCTCCAGTGTTCATTTGCACTCCTCTGCCGGGTGGAGATGTGAGTAAGGTAAGTGGGTAAGAGTCGACCACTCTTTGCAGGTGATCTTTCGACCCCCCATCGGCCACGATGATCTCACCGATATGGGGCTGCTTTCCGATTCTTTCGCAGAGTTGTTGGAGGTAATCGGCATCGTCGATTACTGGGATGATGACACTGATCGAGGTTGTCTCAAGAGCGGGCGATGAGGTCATTGGATATCAGTCCCTCAAAAGGTTTCTGGCAAAGAATCGGCGGGTCCGAACAAAAAGATCGGGAGGACCCTTTGAAAGAAGGTCGTCGTGGCCCGCTCCTTCGACCTCGATATACTCGACTTGACCGGGGAAGTGATTTTTCAACCTTCTCGAATGTTCGACTGGGATGATCGTGTCAGCCGTCCCATGGACCAGGAAAATCGGTGGAACCTGATCCCGGTTTTCTAACAACGAAATGGCCGATACATCATCCCGTCCTTCGGCGCCAATAGCCCCATAGAGTTTTCTTTCGGCGAACTGGCTGATGACCGGAAGCCAACTGAACCCGGTATACTCTTTGAAGTGATGGCGGATAAGATCTCGCAAATCCGTGAACGGGTGAAACGCGACCATGCAATCCACCTTCGGGTTGACTGCTAGAGCCTGAAGACCGATGCCTGCGCCATACGATCCCCCATAGATGCCAATGTTTCCTCCGAATCCTTTCTTGTTCCGGGCCCACTCAATCCAGTTCCTAATGTCTTCGCGTTCCTGCACCCCGAAACTCAAAGAACCCTCCGATTTTCCGAAACCCCGATGGTCGATGCAGAGTGAGTTGATACCTTCCCTTTGGAATGCCACTCCCCCTTCGAGTAATGTCTCACACCCATCGCCCATCCCATGAAGCAGGATGACCAGTGGTGACGTATTCGGCTGGCGGATCGAGGGGAGATACCATCCCCTCAATTGCTTCCCATCCGATCCTTCGGTATAGACTTCTTCGCCATGACCTGACAGTTGTTCGGGCCTGACCTTCACTCCGCGCCGAACAAAATCTTCGGTTGTCTGACGAGGTGGATTCAACACGTTATGGAGTATCGGATTGAGGACTCGATCGGCGATAACAAGAACCACCCCACCGAGGATAATGAAGAATACCCCTGCGGCGATCCAACACCCTTTTTTCTTCTTCAAGGTCACTGCCGGTTATCCTTGAGATCGATCTGGGCATACCGTAACAACTCTCCAAACTGACCGAAGAGGTCAAGTGTCCATGAGGGTTCCGATCCTCCCCGTTCCGAGGCAGTAAAAAAACCTCCAAAAACAGGATCCAGTTCCACTCCCAGTATATTCTCCCGGTCGATAATGGGATGGACTTGCATCAAGAACATTCGAGAAATAGTTCCTGCCTCGGTTTTTCTCATTCCCGGAAACACCGCCCACAAGCGTCCATCCGGAGTGGAATGGAATCTCCCGTATTTCGCGGAGTATTCGAAATCGCCCTCGCCTCCTACCAGGAGGGTTTCCCTTTTGACAATCTGACCCTCATTCACCACGGTGTATTCCAGGGTCTTGAGAATGGGGAGACCCGGAAAGAAGCGGTCTCTCATCACCGTCGACTGAACCGTCGATTTCAGGTACAGAATATGGGCCTCACCCTCGGGTCCGATCCAAAGGTCGAGGTTGGTGATATGGCCGGAAGTCGATTCGGTGGTGTCAATCTCTAACGGTTCCGAGAACGAGGCTTCATGGATGTTGGGTGTGTATGTGTAGAATAGACGGCGAAAGACATAGTCCCACTTTCTGCCCGATTGCTCATGCTTGTAGGCTTGCCACTCCTTAATCGGTTCCACGATATCCCCGATGGCAAGGGCATGTGCCGCGCCAGCCTTCAGTGCGACCTGCGGATAACAAGAACGGACTGGGAAATCGATGCCTTCGAGATACTTCCAGCGACCCATGCGGTCCCGGTGTGAGATGTGTTGGGTGCTTGTCTTCGCATCGATGTTCATCCATAGGATTTCCCCATTCTCACCATCCGAGCAGACCCCACGGTAGGAGTGATCGGTAAAATAAGGATCGCCATCCCAAACCGGATTTTCGATTTCTGGTGGTTCGAGCGGGTCGGGTAAATCGAATCTCAGTAGCTGAGTTGCACACCTTCCATAATGGGTTCCCGGCGGTTCAATGGATGGGGTGATCGACATAAAGAGCGGACCTCCTTTGAATGAGACCAGCGGTGAGGGCTCTCTCAATCGGAAATCTTTCTGAGTCTGGATGAGATTCCACCCTTCTGCATCTCTCTTGAAAAGCCGCCAACGGGTGTTGCATAGCGGTTCCACGCCTTCACCGGTCTCCATGATACTTACGAACACATCATTTCCTTTCCGCACCACTAAGGGGGAACCGTAGCACCACATTGGCCCAGCACCGTTGTTTGGGGATAAACAAGTAGTAATGGTCTCTTCATGAATGACTTGCGCGGTTAGTGTTTGGGCAATCCCCGATACCGGAGTAAGGGCTGGCAGCCCTGTTAACACGGACAGAATGAGAACTCGGAATTTGTATGACATCGACAGGTTCCTCCAGATTCAGGTAATTCACCCGGTTATCTTACCCTGATCCGTTCCCTTCAGAACATCCTGACATAGTAGGTAATGAAAGTATCTTAACAATCTGTTTTAAAAGGATTTAAGTTTAATATTCTAAGGTCGATTATCAAAAATAGAAAGAATCTGAGGAATTAATGGGGGCGGCCCCTAGCTTTTGGAGGGATTGGGATGTTTTTGCGGCTGGGAAAAATTGTCTGCTTGGGTGGCCTCTTAATTTTAAGTGGTTGTTTCTCTGCCCAACTTCTCGAAACACCGTATCAGGAACCGATCGAATCTCAGCATGAATTCGC
>JAJDBZ010000197.1 GCA_029261095.1 Candidatus Omnitrophota bacterium
TCCACTGTCCCGGCCAAGCCGGATATCGACGAGCGCGACCTGAGGCTGGAACTCTCCTCCGCTTCCCAATGCCATGTCGGCGTTGTGGAAAACGGCCACTTCATATCCCTTGGGCAAAAGTAAATCTTTGAGCGTCTCGGCAAAATCGACATCATCATCGACGATCATCACTCTTCGAGATTTCGTCTCCGGAGACAAGAGTCCGGAAGAAATCGAGTCGATCGGATGATGGACTTCAGTCACCGATTTCCCCTTGATTCATGATCGGAGTCCTCATGGATAGATTGGGCCATCAGGTCTTCGATGGTTTGGTATAGAACAGTCGGATCGATCGGTTTGATCATCACACCGGTGTTGGACGAGGCGTTCATAAAGGAGATCTTGTCGGCTTCTTCTTCGGGGTATGCGGTTAGTATGATGATCGGTAACTTCTCGTTGGTTTTCCGAATCTCCGTAAACACCTCATATCCATTCATGTCTGGAAGCCGCAGATCAAGTAAGACCAATTGGGTCTCATCTTTCTTGGCTTCTTCGATTGCCTCTTTGCCCGCAGGGACCGCGACCGTGGAGTAAGAATAGATCTCCAAGGCTTGCTGGATAGAAGCTGCAAAATCCAAATCATCGTCAACGATAAGGATGCTCCCGGTCGGACTGATCTCATCGACTTTCTTGAGAATATCGGGAATATGGATCGGTTTCTTGAGGATTGCCCATGCGCCGTTTTCTTTTGCCTTATCGAGCATCTCTTCCATTGTGAATCCAGTCATCATGATGACTCTCGCATTCGGTTTCCTTTTGCGAATAGTCAAGAAACTTTCGACACCATCGATACCGGGCAATCCAACATCCATAAAGGCTAAATCGAAATCAAACTCTTCCGCTTTGGTTAATGCTTCTTCCCCCGAAAACGCGAGTTCGACTTTGTGGCCTCTTGACACCAAGACATCGGCGATCATTTCCGCAAAATCGTGGTCATCATCCACCACCAGGATTCTTAAAACGTTCATTTCGGGCGGTCGCCTCCGGGCTCATCATCCAAAATACGAACTAGATGACAAGACCTAAAATACAACATTCTATACCACAAGAGTCGCATCCGATTCATTTTGACCATTTCAAGTGAAAGGACTCTTTGTACCGGGTTGATGCCTGAACACGCTGGTTCAGAACCATTCATTAATGATACCTATTTTCGGGCGCGGCGGAAATCCCTTTCAAATGAAGCCTAATTCGGAATATCCCTCAAAGGGTTCGTTCTCGGGACTTTTCTTCTTTGAAAATGAAAAGTGGTCCGAGTCTTTAGTCATCGGATGGCTGCCAGTTGTTTCTCAAATCGATTTGATTTAAAATGCGATTCCCAAAGGAGGAGAAGCTGGGGCGTGGGGGGGGGTGAGAGGTATCCACCTCAGCTGGATCGCTCCTCATTGTGATGAGGTCATCTCTAGTTTCAATCCTCCGATCCAAATAACAGGAGTTTCTTCCGATGATCGATATTGATCCAAGTAACAGAAATATGGAGCCTACTCTATTCCAGATTTCAAGGGAGGGAAGGACCGGCTACGCCCTCCCTGAGCAGGATACACCTCGATACGATCTGGGAGAATCGTTAGGACCCGATCTCTACAGAGATTCTTCTCCTCCACTCCCGTCCCTCTCGGAACCCCAGATAGCCAGACATTTCACACGGCTCTCCCAGTTAAATTTCTGCATCGATACTGGGTTCTATCCATTGGGATCATGCACCATGAAATACAATCCCAAGATCAATGATCAAATGGCAGCCGACCCAGATTTTTCAAATTTACATCCGCTTCAGGATGAGGAGGACACTCAGGGAGCGCTCGAGCTGATGCACTCTCTTCAAAAATATCTTTGTGAGTACGCGGGAATGGATGAGTTTAGTCTCTGTTCTTTGGCCGGGGCGCAGGGAGAATTTGTCGGGCTCTTATTGATCCGGGCCTACCTGGAAAGCCTGGGACAATCGGATAGGAATGTCATTCTGGTTCCCGACTCGGCGCATGGAACCAACCCAGCCAGCGCCACCCTTGCCGGATTCAAGACTGTCGAGATCCCTTCCAACAAGGAGGGCCGAGTGGATGTGGAACAACTGAAAGCGGCCCTCAACGACCAAGTGGCCGGGTTAATGATGACCAACCCGAACACGATCGGATTGTTCGAGAAAGACATCCTCGAGATTGCCGAAGCGGTTCATGGAGCGGGAGGGCAACTTTACTATGACGGCGCAAACTTGAACGCCATCGCGGGAGTAGCTCGACCCGGAGACATGGGGTTCGATGTCGTCCATATCAATCTTCATAAAACCTTTTCGACCCCACATGGGGGAGGCGGTCCAGGGGGAGGCCCGGTCGGGGTCAAAAGTCATCTGATACCGTTTCTTCCCAAACCGCATGTGGGAAAAAAATCCGATGATGAGTTCTATCTCAATCTGAGTAGTAAAAATTCTATCGGATCGGTAAGCGGTTTTTGGGGTAATTTCGGAATTCTTGTTCGCGCGTATGTATACCTCAGACACCATGGATTGCCCGGGATACGAAACAATAGCGAAATGGCGGTGTTGAACGCCAATTTCCTAAAGGCACTCTTAGCGGATGAATTTCCTACGGCCTTTCAGGGAACGTGCATGCATGAGTTTGTTCTCAACCTCAAGAAAGCCGACACGGGCGATCAACGCGCGATGGGTGTCGCCAAGCGTTTATTGGATTATGGAGTTCATGCCCCGACAGTCTATTTTCCATTGGTCGTCCCGGAAGCAGCGATGATCGAACCGACCGAATCGGAAACCCCGGAGACGCTCAGGAAATTTGCGGCCATCATGAAACAAGTCCGTCGGGAATGTATCGAGAAACCGAATTTGATCGAGGGAGCCCCATGGGAAACTCCCGTCCGGAAACTTGATGAAGTCACCGCTGCGAGGAGTCCTGTGTTGGTGGAGAGTTTATGAGTTGGTTATCCGAATCTGCTTCGGCGGTCTGTGTCGACTTGTTGTTCAGAACTCTTTCTTGCGAGGTTGACGATCGATTCCAAAGTCTGGTCGGATGGAAAAAAGAAAAGGGAAGCCATGTGGCTTCCCCGTTCCTCCGATGAGCTCAAGTCATCGGTCTGTTAGATGAGTTTCCGATTACTTTAATTCGTATTTCTCTTTAAGTTCGTCATTGGCCAGTTTGGCTAAATTGGTATCTGGATCTTCGAGGAACTTTGTGGGGCATTTGTCGCAGCAGTGTCCCACAACCATCCCGTTGTACTGGATGATGCCTGCTTCTGCGACAGCGCCCCCGGAAATGGGGCATTCCTCATTCTTAAAGTCGACAGGCTCGATCTCCTCACCCGATTCGGCATCGGTCAAGTAATACTTCTTATACAACTCGGCTGCTTTGGCTTCCGTTTTCTCTAGGCATCCCCCACAACAAGTGTAGATACGGCCATGAACTTTGTTGTCTTCATCGGTGTAAACGACGAATTGAGTGGGATCCACTGGATCCCCGCTGATGGGACATTCATGATTTCCGAAGAGGTGAGTTAATTCTTGATCGGACTCCGAATCGTCGGTTTTGGCCGCGAACGTAAATGGGGCAGCGATCAGGAGCGCCGCGGCACAGATGACGACCAATGATGTTTTTAACCATGAACCAAGCATTTTATAACTCCTTAAAACGAATTCTTTGGGTGGATGCCGCCATGCGGATGACCCATCATGTTACCACAATTGGAATAAATCCTGATCATCTAATGAGTAATCTCATTGAAGATAGGTTAATTAGGCCTAAAGAACGGTTTTCCAGGAGGCTGAGTAACCCAAAAATATGCTAGCCAGACCACTCTCCTCCGATTATTCTCTCGATAGGAGTTCCCATTTAAGGAGCATGTCGATGATTCAGGCTGTCCCTCAAGAGAATGATACAAAAACACTGCCGAAAGTGACCCTAAATAGAAATGCTCTGGAGAAATTGGATCTCGGTTCACGGATCGATCTTTTGGGGAGTTGTATAAGCAATGTCATCTCCTCTGCTAAAGAATGGGTGGAATGCGCCTGTACCGCGAAAGGAATCGAAGCCGGGAGCCCATCTCGCGCCGAAGAGATTTCGACCGGTCCGGTTGCAACCGTTCGATTCCTTCGCCTCCTCGAATTGAGTCTCAACCAGATCCGTGACCTGGGAAAACCAACTCTCCCTGGTCCACCTAAAGTGAATTCGCAGGGTAGACTCCAAGTTCCTCTCGTTCCTGAAAAAAAACTTTATGACCCGATGGTCTTCGCGGGATTCACCGCAAGTGCCATCATGGAAGAGGGCATTACAACCGGGAATTTTGACAGTCACCTGGCGCCTCTTTACCGTCAAGAGACTGTGTCTCCCGGGAAGACAGCGTTGGTTCTTGGGGCCGGTAACGTATCGAGTATTCCAGCTACGGATGCGCTCACAAAAAATTTTCTGGATAACTGTGTTGTCCTCCTCAAGATGAATCCTGTCAACGAATACTTGGGACCTATCTTCGAAAAATCTTTCGCGCCCCTGATTGAAGAAGGCATACTCCAGATCGTCTACGGAGGCGCTGATGTTGGAGCGGCTGCAGTGGCCCTGCCCGATGTAGAGACTATCCATATTACGGGATCCATCGATGCGCACGACGCCATCGTTTGGGGAAAGGAGGGATCCCGAGAGACTCGGATGGAAACGAACACTCCAGTTTTAGACAAAGAGATCACAAGCGAGCTCGGGAATGTGTCCCCATGGATCGTCGTCCCAGGTCCGTACTCGGAGAAGGAACTGGCATTCCAGGCGGAAAACATTGTCTCCTCCATCACCAACAATGCATCCTTCAATTGTATAGCCACCAAAGTCATTCTGACATGGAAGGGTTGGAATCAACGCGAAACCTTTCTAGCAAAGATGGAATCTCTGCTCAAAACAATTCCCCGGCGGAAAGCTTATTACCCCGGAGCATGCGATCGGTTCAACCGGTATGCCGATCATCCAACGGAATTGGACTCTATGGGGGCACTCCCCTGGACCCTGATTCCCGGCCTACCCACAGATTCCCCAGAAAAGTATTTTCAAACCGAATCTTTCACATGCGTAACGGTGGAGGTCCCGCTCGATGCTCCGAGCGAAGAAGCCTTTCTTGAAAAGGCGGTGGATTTCGCGAACGACGAACTTTGGGGAACCTTGGGAGCCTCATTAACTATTCATCCTCGATTTCGGAAGAAGGGTTCCAACGAAGAATTATTTCAAAAAGCATTAGCGGATTTGCGTTATGGAACCGTCGCCGTAAATCAGTGGGCAGGATTGGCATTTGCGATGATGAGCCTGCCATGGGGAGGTTACCCTGGGCAACCGCTGACCAACATTCAAAGCGGGAGAGGGTGGGTCCACAACTCCTACATGCTGGAGGGTGTTGAAAAGAGTGTCATGGAGGGACCGCTGACTCTATTCCCGAAGCCGATCTGGTTCCCGACTCATAAAAATCCAGAGCCGGTTGCATGGAGGTTGTTAGATCTCTATGCCAAACCTGGCGTGTGGAACTTGCTCCGGTTGATTAAGTCGTCTCTATTCTAAGGGGGAAATGCGGGGTGGTGGCGAATGCCGAACCAGGCAGTTTATTGATCAAGGATTTTATTTCATCCTTTCCTTGAACTTAAACGTTAAAAAGGCTATAAATAACAATGTGAGCCAAGAATTATCAGGTGGAGGTCATGGTACCATGTCGAATTCTATCAAGCCAAGATTCAAGCATGGGTTTACTCTGATTGAGTTATTGATCGTCATAGCAATCATCTTGATCTTGATCGCTATCGCGTTACCCAATTTCCTTGAAGCTCAAATCCGCGCACGAGTGGTCCGGTCGAAGGGCGAAATCCGTACCCTCGCCATTGCTATGGAGGCCTATAAACTCGATTGGAAGAATTATCCAACCTTTTCATTTCCAAACTATACTCGGGTCCCTCGTGTCCAGGCCGGATTGGTGTGGCTCACATCACCCAACAAGTACCTCACCTCTCTGCCCCACGATCCCTTCCCTGGCGACCAAGGTCCAGGCGGACACAACATGCGGGGAGAACCTTATTCCTATATTCTCGATGGATTGCAGATACCGAGAACAGAATGGTTGGGACACCCGGATGCGAAGGGATCGGGGATCCTTCTGACATGGGCAATCTACAGTCTCGGTCCAGACTCGCCAGAGGCGGAAGTCAAATCGAACAGCAATGCGAATCCGGTCTGCAATAACGGCAATCCGGTTTACAGTTATTCGCCGACAAATGGGACGAAGAGTCGTGGGGATATTCTATATTATGGAGGGGATCCCTCCTGGATGGGGTTGCCAGTCGACGGTTGCCTCTTCGCGTGGCGGTCTCAGCTCAAGACTTATCAAGCCAATCCGGTTCCTCAGCCGGTTAATGATCAACTCTATGTGGGACGACTGCCCTCAGGATTGTAAGGGCAATCCCTATCTTTAGGTTGGTTTAGGGTCATTGTTGTGATGGGTTTAGTTAAAGACCCTTCACGCTTATAGTCAATTCAGAATCATCCAATGTGGAAGGTATATCACTCAACATGCGCGCATTCCGTCACCTCAAATTTTTTCTTTTTTCTTTGGGAGTTATCCTGGCCCTCGGTTCCCCGATCGAAGGACAAATGGTTTGTGGGGACTACGGCGGGTGCGACCTGGTCATCCTGAAAGTTCGGGGAACCATTACCGATGGGGGTGGAACACCCATAACCACGGCGGTTGCGACAGGTACAGAAAATCGCCTGCGGAATATCAATGTAGTGGAGTTTTTCGCTTACTGTGAGGGCGACCTACATGTCGCTCAGATGGTCGCCAGCAGTACCTCTCTTTCATCCGAAATCCAGAATCCCGGATTCTACGAACTCCTCTTCATCGTGTGCGCTGAAGACAAAGGCGACTTCGCCGCCGATTTCGATGTATGCATCCAAGCCCCGGGATTCGAACCCGCGTGTATGGTGGCGACTTTCGATGATGGTGACGATCGTGAGGGATTGGATTTCACTCTAGTCCCCTCTCCAAAAATTTCGCCTGTTGTTGGGGGCTCCGACGAAAAGGGATTGCCACCCGGGGATTGTGGAGACTATGACCATTGCGCGATGGCCTTGCTGAAAGTAAGGGGAAGTGTTCAAGATGCTAGCGGGATAGCTTTGAACAATGCCGAAGTAACGGGGGTCCTGACACAGATCGATAACGTCAATGCGATTCAATTTTATGAGCACTGCGGGGATGGGCGCCACACCCTACACACAAAAGAAGTCAGTCTATCTGGCTCGGGAACTTCTCAAGAAGATGGCTCCTTCGAATTACTGTTCTCGGTCTGTGTCGAGGACTCAAACGATGTCCTACCTGACGAGTTCGATGTGGATTTGAACATCTGTGCAAGCGCTCCGGGATTTCAAGGACAATGCCTGCCGGTCAACTTCAATGAGGACGACGACCGTGACGATCGGACATTCATGTTGGTTCCCATTGTGGGAGTTCCTACGGCAACACCGACCTCCTCTCCGACCGAGACCACTACAGCGACTGTAGCTCCGACCGCCGAGAACCCCGCAGCCGATATTAATAATGATGGGGTTATCAACCACAAAGATACACTCATTCTGCTTGAAAACTGGTTGCGAATTGTCGAACCACAATGATTCGCCCATAGGTCCTGGAAACGTTGGTCAAATCAAAAATCATCGCGAAGAGATTCTAGGAAGTTTGGCAAATGCCGCCTTCCCTTCTCTTCAAACTCGCCCAGGGGAAGATCAGCCCAAATCAGTTTCTCTGTTTCGGCTTCAGCATGGGCCAGCTTAATTCCTGAAGGATCATAGATCTCGGACACCGCCATCTGCTTGGGACCTGAATTCGCCGCTACCAGGAAGCGTTGGTTTTCGGCGGCGCGGCTGCAAAAATGGGCGGACATGACTGGCAATTTCCACTTCGACCCCCCATGAGCCGCAAGCGGATTGAGGAGTATCTCAGCCCCCGCTTGTGTGAGTTTCCTCCAAACCTCGGGAAAGCGAATATCGAAACAAATTCCGATCCCCAACCGAACGCCGAGGACTTCAACCGGATCGAGGCTTCTTGCTGGTTGAAAGTATTTGTGGTCGGTTCCGATGAGGTGGACTTTGTCAATCTCCCCGACAATCTTTCCGTCAGGATCGATGACGCGCGCGCGATTGACCCATCGACTTTCCTGATCCATCCAGGCGGTCCCGTAAACGATTGCGACTCCTGCCTCGGCGACTGCACCATGGATATCCGACGCCGCTTCTTCCAATCGATCCATCTCATAGGGGAAGGAATCTCCCTCATGATCAACCGGGGCATATCCAGAAAGGCAACATTCTGGAAACAAGAGAAGCTCAACTCCAAGGCCTGACGCCTCATGAATGTGTTCCTTCATCTTCGTGGTGTTCGACTTGAGGTCAAGTGATGTGAAGAGTTGGGAGGCGCCCGCGCGGATAGTTCGGTGAGTCATTGGCCGATTGAAACACCTTTCGCTTCATTGCGGATCATCGTTTTCGCCCCCTGAAGTTAACCCTCTTTGCCTCTTGTGCCATAAGATTCAAGTATTCCTCTTCTTTTTTAGAATTGCCGAGGAACCGCGCCATATACATGGCCATTTCAAATTTATTATAGCAGTCCCGTTCCCTTTCTAGCCTCTGAAGAACTTCTGATAGATCCCGGTGGTCTTTAAACCACCGAATTCCTGTTTTGAGGAAACTCTGGGCAATGTCCTTTGCCACTTCTTCGGCATTGGACACATCCCTCTCGATCCACCAAATGTCTCTGCGCGCTCGATCTTGCGGTAACTTTAGACGAGAAACAAGATCTTCTTGCCCAAGACTCCGCTCTAAAGTGAGCCTATAATGGCATTGGTATTCTGTTGGTAAGGGTCTTCCATTTGAGTCTCTTTTTAGCCTTTGGTCTGATTGATCGCCGACGCATTCATAGTAAACACCCACTTCGCTAGATACGGAGCACGGGGGCCAACCAGTCACATCTGAGAAATAACTCCCAACAGAGTGGATGTGAAATACATGAACAGCAGGAGAAACCCAGCACCAACTGTTCCGGGGAGTAACTCGTTGGAACCATGACTCACGAAGGAGGGGACAAATGTGTTTGCGAAAAATGATGTTGACCTTCGGCGATATTGAAGTCTTGGCAGAGTCCGTCATTTCCGTTTGTCATGCCACAATTTTACGATCCTTCATGACCACCTTACCGCCGACGATCGTCCCGACAGGCCAGCCCTGCAGGTCCATCCCGACAAAGGGTGAGTTCTTGCTCTTCGATTCAATCTCTTCTTCGGTATAGGTTCGCTTGAGATTCAGGTCGACTATGGTCACATCCGCATCGAACCCGGTCATGAGGGTCCCTTTCTCTTTGTGAAGACCCAATACTTTGGCGGGCTCAACGGTCATCTTCTTGACAGCGTAGGAAAGTGAGAGATGTCCAGGGAGCACGAGTTGGTCATAAGTCAAAGCGAACATAGTTTCCAATCCGATGATCCCAAATGGAGCCAGATCGAATTCCTGTTCTTTTTCATGACGTGTGTGGGGTGCATGGTCGGTCGAAATGAGATCGAGAGTGCCATCTTTGAGACCTTGGATGACCGCATCTCTGTCCCACGATGTGCGCAAGGGAGGGTTCATCTTAGCATGCGTCCGATATCCTTTGACCGCTTCATCGGTCAGAGTGAAATGGTGGGGGCATGCCTCGGCGGTGACTTGGATCCCGCGCTCCTTCCCGGTCCGGACAAGATCGACGGCACGGGCGGTACTCACATGCTGGATATGAATTCGCCCCTTTGTTTCTTCGGCAAGAATCAGATCGCGTGCAATCATGACTTCTTCCGCCGCTGGAGAGATCGCGGGAATTCCCAAATAGGTTGACCAATAACCCTCGTTCATTGAACCACCGGCGGAGAGGTTCTTGTCCTCCTCATGAAGCATGACAGGAAGATCG
>JAJDBZ010000198.1 GCA_029261095.1 Candidatus Omnitrophota bacterium
TCCCAGTCGACGCCCGCGGCGCGCAACGCGGGACCCGAGGATTTCGACATCCTCCTCGATTTCCATGGTCGCCTCGCTCCCGCGATGGCGATCAGTGTGATCGATGCCTTGACCGATCTTCGACCCTTCTTTGTGGAGGAACCGATAGCCCCTGAGAATGTGGACGAGATGGTGCGTGTGGCGCACGCGGTCAATGTCCCGATCGCTACCGGCGAGCGATTGTTCACCAAGTTCGATTTCCGTCCCCTCTTTGAAAAACAGGCGGTCGCCATTGTTCAGCCCGATCTTTGTCACGCGGGGGGAATCACCGAGGTGAAAAAGATCGCCTCGATGGCGGAGGCTTATTATGTGGGTGTCTGCCCACACAACCCGCTGCATGGTTTATCGACCGCGGCTTGTCTACAGATTGATGCGTGTTCTCCGAACTTTGTGATTCAAGAGCGTGGGTCTCTGGGTGAGGATCTCTTTCAGGAGCCGATTCAAGTGGTCGATGGGTATACCGAAGTTCCAACCCGACCTGGGATGGGGTTCGAAATCGACGAGGACAAACTTAAACACCTGCGCGAGAAGTGGGAGGATTGGGCGACACCTCGACTCTGGCATGAGGATGGGTCGGTAGCGGATTGGTAATGCAAACGGGCGACTCATGAGTGAGCCGCCCGCATTGTCACACCATTTTTTCCCTTCCGTTTATGGAGTTAAACGGTGAATCGGCGACGTGCCATAGCCAATGCGCCCGCGCCAATCATTGCCAATGTTGCGGGTTCGGGAACCGGATCATTGCACTCTTCGTGGGTGATGAGAAGTTTGGAGTAAAGAACGCTGAAATCGCCTTTCTTGGCTTTCAGTCGAACATCCAGCATCCCATCATCTTGAATGAAAGCCAAATTGACTCCGAAATGTTCGATCTCGAAACCAAAGAACGGGATCTCGAAAAAGTGATCGGGTAGGGTTCTGGTTTCGACCAGAGTTCCATCCATGTAGACTTTTACCTTCTCCCTTGTGAAAAGGTACTGCAGCGAAAAGTCATCAAAAAATTTAACCCAAAGATCGGCGGTGAGTACACAATCCGCATTCGGATCAAATGGATCACCATGGAGACCCGAGTTTCCTGAAGTTAAATCATGGGTGTAACTCATCGAGGCTCCCTCAGTCAGAAAGACCCCATTCGGGAACCAGATTTGATCCCAGGCAACAGAGGTGGCATTTGAACTCGAAGCCACCATCAAACCGAAAATCAGTATTACCAAGCCTAACAGCCGACGCACCAACATTTGACCGTTCCTTCTTTCGTAATAAATAATAAGATTCACATAGAATCTACTTCCTGTAAGACAGAGCCATATTCCATCTAATAAACCAGGTACAGGATGTTTCGGTAAGGAACGCAAATTCTATGCCTGTAACACGTATTGGCCTAAACCCTGATAATACTAGACTTAGTGGCACGACCCCTTGAGAGCGAAAGATCCCTCCGCGCAAACCTTTATCAGTATTGACAAAGGTTTGCGCAAGGTAGGCAAAGGTTTTTCCCTCTTCATCCCGCCCGTAAGCCAGTCAGGATTAGAGACAAGAGGGGTCTTGTAGGTAATCCTTAAAAGATTTCATGTATCTTGCGGCGAGAACGCCATCGACCATGCGGTGGTCGGAGGACATCGTCACTTTCATTCGCAGCCCCGGCCGAATCTGATCGCCATCCACCACAGGCACCTTGTTGATGGATGAGACAGCGAGGATAGCGCTTTGAGGAGGGTTGATGATGGCGGTGAAGAGGTCGACCTCGAACATGCCGAGGTTGGAGACAGTAATACCGCCGCCCTGGATCTCGGTCATTTGCAGTTTCCCCTCGCGGGCGCGACCGGCAAGATCTTTCGATTCTTTCGAAATCTCTTCTAATGATTTCCCATCGATCCCCCGAATAACCGGGACAGTGAGCCCTTGTTCGAGGGCGACTGCGAATCCGACATTGGCATCCTCTAGAACCTCGACTTCGGTGTCTTTGAAATAAGCGTTGACATGGGGGTGGTCTTTCAGCGCGAGGCCAGCGGCCTTAAGGACCATGTCGTTGAAACTCGGTTTGGATTTCCCCTCCGATTCACATTTCTTGCGGAAATCGGAGGCGGGTTCCATATCGACCTCGGCCACCAGATAAAAGTGTGGGGAGTTCTGCATGCTTCCCGCCAAACGTTTGGCGATGACCTTCCGCATCCCCGGAATGGGATGTGTTCCCGGCTGCTCAGGGATGGTCTGCGGCGGCCGTTTGGGCCGTTCTTTCGGTTTGTTTTCTTCGTTCATTGGTTAAAATCCTTTCAAAAAGGTGGAGGTCCGTTTCAAGTACGGGATGGGGAATGCCCTTCCCTTGCAAAGGGGGTTAATAGTAACGGGAGAGGGTGTGTGGGGGAAGTTGGGGGGTCCGGGTGCGTTGATTGACTAGAAAATCGCGTGAGAATTCCCAAAAGCAATATTCATCTTGACTCCCCATTTATGATGTAGTCGACTGCACTTCGTATATCCCGCACAAATCCTGATTCAAATGGAACGAACTCATGACTGATCCTTTGCCCCTTGCTCGAAGAAGGATTCTGAGAGGGCGCAACTACTTCTTCTTTCTCGTTACCTTTGGAGTCCTACCTTCACTCTTGACCGACGAATCCTCAGCTGTGGTGAAGACGGTCATGCCTTCTGAGAAACAGACGAAGATTCAAACACCAAAAGAACGATTCCTATCCCTGAAACTACCTCTGAAACAGCCGATGTTTCATTGGACATTTCTCAATGAGGAAGACCTGTTGTCTGGGACCTTGATCTTGAGGATCGCTCGAGGAGAGGAATCTCAGCAGATCGTGATCTTCGAAAAGGGAGCCTATTCAGACGGCTGGCAGTCTATGCAGTTTGAAAAGGAGGGTGCTGGTGAAGTTTATTTTGGATTTCAATCTTACCGAAAATATCCAACAGCGCCTAATGATCGCTTGGTGCTTGAGTTGACTTTGGAAGAGGACCTGGAGGGCATCGGTGCTCAAGAAAGGGGAAACTTGCCCGTTGGGTTCTACCGATCGGAAGGAACCTATTCGGGGCTAATCGATGAATTCGACCTGACCGAGTTGCAGGAGAGTCTGACCAAATCGGAGAAACCGGAAGCCGAGAAGGAACAAACGCTCGCTAACATACGCGAGATGTACAACCACAAAGCCTTCCTCGAGAACTGGGAGCAGGAGTGGTCGCTTGAGATCACCGGTGGCCAAGGCTGGCTTCCTCCGGAGGCGGCCGCACCGATTGAGAAGTTGAAGGCAAAGATGGAAGACCAACGGCTGAAAGAGGAAAATCTCGATCTAGCCCTTGAAAGTGCCGGGTTCGATCCCACCAACACGACGGAAAGAATCGCGGGTCTCAAGCAGTTGCTCATCGGGGAGGATCAGGATCTTGGGAATTCGGCCTCCACGGCTTTGTGGAAGGAGGGAGAACCAGCGATCCCGGATTTAGTTGAGGTCTTAACCGATAAGGATCTCAATCCGGAAATTCGACTCCGCGCCGTGCTTTCCCTCGAAATGATGTCGGTCAACCAACGAGCCAATCCCGAGGCGTTCACTCAAGGAGCAGTCCCGGCTTTATTGGGTGTCATAGAAAAAGGCTGCGACGAAGGGAAGGCGCGAGTGAACTTGGGTTGCTTGAACCTCCGCATTCATTCAATGAACGCTCTGGCGAGCATGGGGGAGGCGGGTTGGGTCGCGATCCCGGTACTGATCGAGTTGTTGGAAAACCAAAACATGGGTATTCAGGCAGGCGCCGCGATAGCTCTCGGCAAGATGGGGCCAAAGGCAAAGGAGGCAATCCCCCGTTTGGAAGAATTGAGTCAAAACACCGCCTCTGAAAACCTAAAAGAACACTCCAAGGAAGCGTTGAAAAGGGTTCGTGGAATTCCAGAACCTTGAACACCCATCTAACCCCCTGTCTCTCTCTCTTTTGGGCCTCTCAACATTGGGTATTTTATGGGTCTTTCTTTTCAAACCGCAGCAACGGCCAACCCTCCGCATGATCCACCACATACTTGCCCGCCGTCACCTCATACCTCACCTTGTCGTCCTTCAAATCGAAATCGTTGGGTCCGTTTCGAACCAGTAACTGATCGGAGTCGGGAAGGAGATAAGAGTCGGCGAAATGTTGGAGGATTTTTGTGCGGTTCCCGACTGAGTGGCCGGTGTCGGTGAAGGTTTTGCCGTCGAGGTCCTTTTGCTCGATGAAATGGGCTTCGATGGAGAGGTCGGCGGCTTCGATGTTTGCGGCCATTTCGCGAGCGTCGGTGGCGGGGCAGATTGTGTCTGAGGCGCCGTGGGAGATAATGAAGTGGGTGGTGCAGCCGAGGTCTTTCATCGTCTCAAGGTGGGTTGGGTTTCCGATGAAGCGGAGTTCCTGGGCGGCGGGCGTGAGGTAAAAGGGATCGTTTGGGTCA
>JAJDBZ010000199.1 GCA_029261095.1 Candidatus Omnitrophota bacterium
TCGAAACATTGAGCAGCTCTTTAACCTCTCCGGAGGCAACGACGCTGCTGCTTAGAATGAGCTGGCCAGCAAGGACTGCAGCGGCAGATGGTGTGCTCGCACTGACCGCGCGATAAATCTGCACACTGACGACACCCGACGCCGCATCGTCAGCGGCGAACCGAAGTCGGATCGATCCCGCAGTTTCAGGAATGACCTCGAGATCCTGAGTTGTAAAAACCGCAGCTTGAGAATCACCGATACCCAGCGACATAGTGAGGAGCAACAAGAAGACTCCTCGGACCGTTACACGCAATGATGACATGACATTCCTCCCCTGGAATTTTGCAAAGTGATTTAAAGTTAGGCGAGCAGCTGAATCTATTTTATTGAACAGACCGATAACGGTCCGTTTTAAGACGGTGCTTAAATAGAACTGGGACACTGGTGACTCCTCCTCGGACTCCTCGTTCGATGCTTGGGTAGATAAAATCCACCCAGTCCCCTCATTTCCCAATAAATAAGCAGCTTTATCCCAGACCTTACTATGATCGACCTTGATACTAGAAAACAAAATTGGATCTGTCAACCATTAAGGTTAGATATTTGACTCTTAATCGATATCAAGCATCCGTGACCGTGCGACGTTTGGATAGTTCGAGCGGAATTTTGGGAAGTTTGCGAGTTGTGAGAGGGGAGCCCTCACGGTTTCGGTGGGGCAAATTTGGGTGGGGTAAGCCGAATTATTCCTGAGATTTGTTATCCAGAGTGACATCCTCGTCGACATCGGCACCCTGTCCAGCACCATATGTCTCAGGGGGAGTGACCACGCGAGGTCCAGTGGGAGTTTCCACCGAGGCTTGGACGCCATCGACATGGATATTGACCTCGCTGACTTGAATCCCTGCGATTCGCTCCACCTGATCCTTGATTTTCTTCTGAAACTCGCAGGCCACGGGAGGAATTGCGACGCCGAACTCGATTTGGACCGAAATGTCGACTTTTTTGCCAGCGGATGATTCCTCATCCGTGATACGAATTCCCTTGGGAAACTCCGTCGAGCGGAGCATTTTGAACGCTCCATTCATGAATGTCTCCTCAGAGACACCAGCAATTCCAGGGACTTCGCTCGAACAAACATTGATGATCGAACGGATGACCTCATCCGAAACTTCAATTGAACCAAAGCCGTCCATTATTCGGGTGTTCCTTCGTTTACCACTTGCTTCATCGTTTTTCCAGCCTTGAACTGGATAATTTTCCGAGCTGGCACATCCGCGACCTCTTTAGTCACTGGATTTCGCCCTATTCTAGCGGGTGTGTCTTTGACCTTGAAGACTCCGAAATTCCTGATTTCGATCCGCCCTTCGCTTGCGAGGACATCGACGAAGACATCAAGAACGGATTCGACGACCGCACGTGAGTGGCTCTTCTTGGTGTTGGTTTCTTCGGAGATGATTTCGATGATCTCTTTTTTGGTCACGGTCTATCTTCCGTCCTCAAAAATCTCGAACGATCGCGTTAAAGGAAATTTGGATGCGGGGATGGGATTTGAACCCATGACCTCCGGGTTATGAGCCCGACGAGCTACCACTGCTCCACCCCGCGTCCGGTCCGTGGAACGAACAAGCTGCTATTCATACCCGAATAGGGTTCAGTGTCAACACCAAGGGTTCATATTGGATCAATACTTTCCTCTTGCTATTCGCCCATAGAAGAGATTGGATTCATCCAATTTCGGTTATCCGGATATGTTAAGGGATGAAACCCGCTCGGGTTCTCCTGAATAGGAAACTGGTTGCCCGGACGCTTTCACAGCCGGATCGGCGCGGACTGTAGACACCTCATCCTCACTGACAGATTTCTGTTGGACCACGCCCTGCCATCCCTCACGGAGCTCACCTAGTAGGTTCTTCACCTCGGTAACTTGCTCCAGATTGCGACGGACAATGGATAGGGAGAGTTGTCGAAGCATGTAATCGTAAAGGCGCTCTAGATTTTCCGCCAAGTCGCCGCCCTTTGAGGTATCGAGAGCGCCAAGAAGTTCAGTAAGAATCTTCTGAACACGAACAACATTCTCGTGGAAGGTTTCAAAATCTCCCGACTGGAATGAGGTCTCAGCGGTACCCAATTTCCGGACCGCTCCATCGTAGAGCATCAACACCAATTTCTCCGGGCTTGCCGACTCGACTTGAACTTTCTGATAGTTCTTAGTGGCTTCGTGATTCATGGCATTCATGGCGATGGGAACCCTTTCCGTATCATCTTCCTTGATTCTTGGTTCATTCTCTACTGTCGCTATCTATTGTTATTTGCGTTGAGCTGACTTAATTGAGTCAAGAGGAACTCGCCCTGACTCTGAAGTTGTGAGACCGATTGCTCCAGCGCCGTGAATTGCCGCCGAAGTCGATCTTCCTCGGATACGATCCGTGCTTCGATGGCTTCAATAGAATCCTGGAAATTCTCAATACTACTTTCGATTCCTTCGGCACGAACAGTCAGAACACCGTCCGTGGCATCGGTCAGCCGTTCGGTCGCCTGTTCAGCAATGTCGGCAAATCCGCCGGACTGCCTGAAGAACGCCTCGACCGATTCAAAGTTCTCACTTAACGCGTCTTGGAACTCAACCTGACTAAATGAAAGTGTGCCATCGAGGTTAAAGGAGAGTCCAATTTCTGAGAGGCTGAGGAACTCGGCTTGGGCAACGCCGGAGCCCTGGAGTCTAGACGATTGAGTGGAGCCGATAATTCCTAAATCCGCGGCGACCGTCCCGCCTCCCACCTCATTGACGGCGAGTGAACCGAATCCACCGCTGGTGTCTACTAGAACAAGGCCGGTCCCAGCGCGGTTCGTTTGAGCTTCCACCCCAATATCAGCAAAGTTGATCGCTGCGATCACATCCTCTACCGTCTCGGCAGCGGAGAGATCCACTGTCGCGGATTGTCCCGATCGATCTGTAATTTGTATCGAACCAGAAGCCACACCGGACCCCCCATTAAGGGAACTCAAAAACTGGGAGGGTAGGGTCGAAATCTGTCGAGTCAGTAATCCCGATAGGGTGCTTTCCACGGTGAGGACCGAGGAATCGCCTAGTAAGACTCCGGCTGATTGAGTTTCTGCATTGAAGGAAGCGAACTGGCGGATAAAGTTCGCGGTATTGTTGAACGCGTCGACAAAGGTTTGGATTCCAGCCGCCGCTTCTCCTTCAGCCTCGACCACGGAAACTGTGGTTGAAGCGCCAGGATCGTCATCGCTTACCAGACTGAGAGTGACGCCGTCGATGACGTCGGAAACATTATTGGTCGACCGAACCACTTCGATGCCGTTGACTGTAAATTCCGAATCAAGACCTTGCTGGTCGACTTGAAGAAAACTGGCCTGTAGGACCCCCAAGGTT
Source organism: Candidatus Omnitrophota bacterium (assembly GCA_029261095.1). Taxonomy (GTDB): domain Bacteria; phylum Hinthialibacterota; class Hinthialibacteria; order OLB16; family OLB16; genus JACKFH01. The sequence continues at coordinate 3,377 of JAJDBZ010000199.1, forward strand.
TCGAGCACATTGTTCGAATCGGTAAAGGTTGGAGTTGTGGCATCACCCGACTCGATGTCCAGTCTGAATACCCCTTGCTCGATTTCATTGACGGTCGCGGTCACAGTGCTACCCGCCAAGCCGGCAGCGTCATTGATCGCCGTCGCGATATCATCCAAGCTTTGGGTGGCGAGATCGATGGCCACGTTGAAACTGCCGCTCCCGTTTCCAATGGATACAGTCCCCGAGGGGACATCTGTATCGAGATTCAATAGGTCTCCTATAGGAAGAACTCGAACATTGAATTCACTACTGGATGCCCCATCGGTAATAGGATTGGCAACGGTATCGAAGGAGGAGTCCTGAGTGAGACGGAGTTGTTCGAAAACATTGTTACTACTGACATCGGCTAATGTGAATGTTTCAGAACCCGTTTGGATTGATCGTACCGACAGACGAAACTGTCCCTGATCGACCTCGATGACGGAAGCCGCGACTGTTCCGCTGGCATTGGAAATTCGGTTGGCGATATCTCTGAGCGTATCGGAGTCACGAATTTCGACGTTGTTCCCGTTGACCTGAATGGTCCCCTCGATGTTGAGGGCCACATCCGGATCGGTAAACACGTTGTTGGGGTCGGAGGAGATTTGCTGCGCTTGAGCCAGCTGTTGAACCGAAATCGTAAACGAACCCAGTTCGGCGTCGCTGGTAGCTGCGGCCACCGCGACCTCCGAATTGGTCGAAGTCGCCTCTCGTGCACGGAATGTGTCGACATCGCCGAGTGCTCTAGACGCGACTTGGATTCCCAACACGCTCGCATTCAGGCCTTGGATCGCATTGAGTCGAGTCGTTTCGACATCACGGCGAATAGCCAACCTCTGTGCGGGCGCACGTTTGATCGAAACCAGCGCTTGGATGATTTCTTCTGTATTCAGGCCGGTAATCAAGCCATCGAATGACAATCCAGCCATAACAATCTCCTTCCTTGGATCGCCGAGACCACGTGAGCAAACAGATGGAGTTTGGTCCGATAATCTCGGAACTCATTCTGTCGCTGGGCCGTGGCGAAGTCTGTCCTTTTTGCCGTTCCATCGGCAGAATGCGGACAAACTCTTCCTCTTCACCTATCCATGGATTTTCTCCATGAACAGGCGCTCCAATCGTGATCGTCCAACTATGTCGGCTTTTCTTCCCTCAAGCCACCTTGTCGATCAACAGACCGAGTGTTCCTTGAATCCGTTCCGCCAACTCCAAAGCTGCATCTGGCGGGATTTCACGGATGACTTCCTCGGTATCTTCGTTGATCACCAACACCTGTATATCGTCACCTGTCTCATTGATCCTAAAGTGAACCGACCGGTTCGCCAGTTTGGCGACCTTCTCCAGTTGGTCCACTGCCTGGGTCAGTTCTTCCAGGTTAACTTTCGGTTCCCCCTCGGGGGAAACATTCTGATTCTCAATGTTCGCGGACCCGGTTCCCGCTGGGGCAGTGCCTTTTGCGCGCGGAACAGGGTTGGTTGAACCAGGTGTGGCGGTTGGGGGGGCCGGGGTCGACACTTCGGGAAGCGTCGCAGCATTGATCGTTACCATTTCGATCACCTCTCCCAATTCCTTAGATTCGGTTCAGTCTAATCCTCAAAAGGCCTAGCCAAAAGAGGAACAGCGGGGGGAGAGGTGACTCTCTCCCCCCACTGGACATGTCTGATCGGTCGGATTAACCGATGAGTGCCAGGACGTTCTGCGGTTGGAGGTTCGCCTGGGCCAGAATCGAAATACCGGCCTGCAGAAGAATCTGGTTCCGCGTGAACAGCGTGGTCTCTGTCGCGATATCCGCATCTCTAATTCGCGATTCGGAAGCCGTCAGATTCTCGACCGCCACACCCAAGTTACTGATGGTGGCATCGAGTCTGTTGGTGAAAGCTCCCAATGCGGATCGTTGCTGATCCACCTGGTTAATCGCGAGATCGATGATGTCGATCGCCTCGTTGGCGCCGGTCAGCGTGGTGACATTGATTCCCGAAACCGTTCGGTCATTCCCACCTGGCTGAGTGTTGCCAACATCTCCGAGTTGGTCCGCTCGTAGATCGCCAATAGCGATCTTGACTTGCTGACCCCGGTTCGCGCCGACCTGGAAGTTCAGCGCGTTGTTCACCCCGCTGATCTGGAAGGTCCGGCTGGTTCCACCACTCAAATCGATGTTCTCACCGAAATTGAGTGTCACCGTTTCGCCAGAGGGGAACCCGGCACCGGTTCCGCCACGGAATCGGATTTCCTGGTCACCGTTTTGGAAGGTGGCCGTCTGTCCGCCGTTAAGCGATCCCGTGTACTCTTGCTGCACGATAGCCAGCAAGTCGGTTCCCGCAGTGATGGTCGCACCCAGGGTGAAGGTAATCTGCGGTTGTTCCTCGGCGGGATCCGAAGGATCCGGTCCAAGAGCAGTTACCACATCGCCCGCAACAACTGTTTGAGCGGTACCATCCGCGAACACTAGAACGCCATCATTCAAGTTCCCCGCCGTGAGAACCACCTCACCCGTCGAGAACTCGTTCGGCGCTCCACCGCCATCGTCGTCAATGACAAACGAGCCACTCAGGCTCGTCTCACCAACGGTTGCGGCAGTTATTCGGAATGTTCCGGTTGCGGCATCGTAGCTCGCGCTATCAGTGCCTAGTGCGCCATTGACGACAGCTAAAATGCCTGTCGCGTTGACACTCACGCCCACTGTAACCGTAACCGTAAAGGCCGTTCCATCACTCTCAGCGCCACTAAATGTAATCTCATCCGTGGTCCCGAGAGTAAAGGTGTTGCCCGCGCCATCGGTAAAAGTTGCACCGTTCAGGTTCGCGCCAGCGGTTGTACCCGCTCCGACATCAAAGTCGAACTGAACCAAACGAGCTGCTTCGGCCCGGACATTCGACAGAACCAGTTCATAAGTCCCGGAATCGAAGGTCGATCCGGTGAAGGTGGTTGCCGCCGTATTGTTGACACCATCTGTTCCAGCGGAGAGAGTCTCCGAGCCGGCATTGGTCTGGTTGATCTCAAGAAAGTGAGTTCCAGTCGAAAGACTGGAGGCCACTGGCGAGTTCGCCACAGAAATACCGGCGCCGACATCCAGGAAATTTGCCGAATTGGCAAAGTCACCGTTCAACAACCTCTGGGTCGCGAACTGTGTGTCAGTGCCGATACGGGTGATCTCCGAAATCGAAGTTTCGATCTCGTCCTGGATCGCCTGCAACGCGATAGCGTCATTCGTCCCGTTCGCCGCCTGAACCGCGAGTTCACGGACTCGTTGTAGACGGTTTGTGGTTTCGATTAACGCTCCTTCTGCGGTATTGACCAGGTTAATGGCATCCGAGGCATTATCAATCGCCCGGTTGAGACCATTGATCTGTGACCGCAAGTTTTCAGAGATCGTCAATCCCGCGGCATCGTCCGCCGCGCGATTGATCCGGAGTCCCGAGGACAGTCTCTCGAGTGAAGTCTTCAAGGCACTGTCCGTCGCGATTAAGTTCCGGTTGGCGTTAATCGCCGATATATTGTTATTGATGCGTGTGAGTCCCATAATACGATCCTCCTTGATTGGGGGGTCTCGCTGTCAGGATCCTTCCCGACAGCCCCTCCAGACACCGCTTCGGCTTCATCCTGAAGCGCCTGCGGTTTGTCCGGATTCGAACGTACTATGAGCTCGATTAAACGAGTCTCTATGAATGGAGACTTACCTTCCCTCGACTTCCCTTACAGGACTGTATTTTTCGAGAGGCTGGAATTTCCCGAAAAAGTCTTTGTCCCATTTGGGCCCCAGTGTCGGAATAGGCGAATCTCCTTTCCTTTTGTCTCTATGCCAACCGAAATTATTCCCTTCCGAAATCTATCGGAAGATTGGAATCCCCAGATCGATTGACACTTAATCGGCTCTTCGTCGTACGTCCTTGGTTCGAGGGGGTCAGCCTCTGAAATCCTTTATTGGACCGCGCTCGATTCTCCTTGTTTCTGAATTTAATAGCTTTCAGAGAGCCTTCGCTTCTCTAATTTTTTTTCTCCCATCGGGGGTTTGGGACAAGGGCCCAAACCCCCCGGGGAGATGCTTTCCGTTCCTTCAGCGAACTCATCCCTCCCGAATCGACTCATTAACCGAGGAGGGATAGCACACTTTGTGGCAATAAATTTGCCTGGCCCAGAATCGAAATCCCCGACTGGATGAGGATCTGGTTCCGGGTGAAACGCGTGGTTTCGAATGCGATATCCGCGTCTCGAATTCTCGACTCGGAAGCGGTCAGATTTTCGGCCGCCACTCCGAGGTTGTTAATGGTCGCTTCTAATCTGTTAGTGAATGCCCCGAGCGCCGATCTTTGGGTATTCACCTGTCTCAAGGCTTCGTCCACGATGGCAAGAGCCTCGTTGGCCCCCGTGAGTGTCGTGATGTTGATTTGCGAAACTGTCCGTGTGTTACCATTCGGTTGGTTTTCGTCAGTAAAACCAAGGTTGTTTGCCCGCAAATCTCCAAAGGCGACACGGACATTCTGCCCTGCGTTCGCGCCGATTTGAAAATTGAGGCTGTTATTGACCGCGGATATGACAAACGTTCGGGAGGAACCGGTTCCAAGATCGATGATGGGAGCAAAATCGATCTTGACTGTCTCCCCAGATGGGAATCCTCCGCCAGTC
>JAJDBZ010000200.1 GCA_029261095.1 Candidatus Omnitrophota bacterium
GGCGATAAAGAATGCATCCAAGGTGAAATCGACTCCGGCGAGGGAGAAGAGAGGATTGGGTTCCCCATCGCCTCGAAGGTGTTCGGTGACCGGGTTGACCGCCCACCAATCCTGAATCCCTGAAATCCACCACTCATTAAACGCGACCAGTCCGCTGTTGAATTCCCAACGGTCCGAGTAGGTCGCCAAACCTTTGAACAGTTGAGAACCGATTCCGAGGAAGGGAACATAAAGTAGCAAGAGAGTGACCCCCGCCGTCGCGTTTCCCCACCACCGAAGTCTTCTCCAGAGGAAGGGGAGGAAGAGCAGCGGGAAAGCTTTGCATCCGATCGCAGCGCCAAAAGCCGCTCCCGATAGAATCTTGAATTTGGGGCTCTCTCCGACCTCCAAGGCCAACCTAAGTCCCAAAAGGGTGAGGAAGACAACGAGTGGATCGTAGTGACCGGTGTTGGCGTATTCCTTCAGCACCAGTGGCGACCCTGCATAGATCAATACCCAAGCCGGATTCATCCCGGTCTTTTTGAGTAGAGAGACTATTAAGAAGAGGATCCCGATTTCGATGGGAAGCAGGACAATCTTCCAAACCACGGTCGCTTTTTCGGCCCGGGGGGGCCCGTCGATTTACTCCCATTAAACCGCTTGTGTTGGAAGGGCGAGTGAGACAATTGCATCTCCGACCGCAAACAAATATTGAGCCATCGGGAAATAGAGCGTTGGGACCTTCTTGTTGTTGATGTTGGCGAGGATTTCCCGATGAAGATGATTGTCCCGGTTTTCATCGACAATGGTTTTGAGATCCTCGGGGATTTCCGAGGCAAGAGGCGGCGGGTCGAGTCCGTTTTCAATCTCAAGAGGTGAGTACCGATATGGGTTATGACCGCTGTTCACCATGTGGCCATCCCAGAGATACCGAAACAGGTCCGTTTCAAGAATGGGAAGACTCGGTAAAAGAACGAGACGCAAGAGAATGCCCACACCCAGAACCCACCTAAAATCGATTTTGTTCTTAAGGACGATCCAAACTGAAAAAAAATAGGGAAGGTAAAGGATAAGGATTCCGGATGGAACGAATCCAAACCTGAGATGAAAGAGATAGTCTTCGACTTGCTGTTTAACTGTTTCGGGAAGGTTCCAGGAAAATACGGTGAGGTCGATGCATCCCAGGAGCATCCAGACCGCAAGGATGCCAAGTAGGACACGGCCCCGTGGGTTCGGGTGATCTACCTCTGGCCGACTACATGGATCGGTTGAGTCCACGCTACCTGGTCTCCCTCACCGTGGACTTCGAATCGGATGTAGGTTGGAGTTCTTCTTCCCTCATCATAAAGTTCTTCGAGATCAAACTCCCAGCGACTCCCCTTGTAACGTCCGATCTCCAGCCCCCAGTCGAGGCTGGCGATGCAAAGCGATCCATTCTCCGATTCGATTCGAATTCTTTTTCCTTCGGTCTGCAGCCTTGTTAATTCAACTCCACTCGATCCATAACAGCGGCCCTTCTTCAGGTTCTCGATGATCGATTCCGGAGTGCAATCTTCAGCCGAGACCCAGTTCCATGCGCGACCGTAACTTGATTCCCAATGGGTGTCGTCATTAGCGTACCCCCAGACTCGAAATCCCTTGGAGAGGAGTCGATCGAACCGGTTGGTGGCGAGCGGACTTCCCTCCTGGTCGCGAACGATGGCATTGTAGACTTCGATCCCATGGAAGGGGGGAAGCGATTCGATCAGTGCCTGTGGCCAGTGAGAAAAATCTTCCTGCCAGTTCGGATGGTTGATGATGCAGAGCCCCTCCCTGGCCATCACCTCCGCCACCACCTTCCCCCTGTCGGGGTCGGGGGTGACAATATCCTGGCAACCTATGTGAAGGAGATGCGGCCCACGCGCGGTCACCTCGTTGCCCTGAATGAAGACCAAGTTGTCGGGGCAACTCGACGGTCGCACTGTCAAGAAATCATGATCGGAAATGCAGATCCAATCGTAACCCAGACCGGCATATTTCTGGACATATCCATCCGGAGAGAGTTCTCCATCCGTGTTGGTGGTGTGCCCATGCAGGTTCCCGCGAAACCATTTACCATTGGTATTGTCATAAGGCGATTCGAATGTGAGCGGCACTTGATGTCGTTGATCCTTTGCTTTCGATTGAAACGGGAAAGATAGCCAATCGTTGAACGGGAAGTAAGGCGCCCCGTAGGGCGGAATAGGACGAAGTCTGTATTCCGCCATGATTCAACCACGAGGTCTGATCGGGATTCATCAGCACGGCTTGGCGGATTACGCGTTCGCTAATCCGCCCTACACGTGTTAAGGTGGGTCGAGTATTATCATCCACTATGAACCGGGAATCCGTGGAAGTCGTTAACAAGTTTATCGAAACTGCGAGGGAATACATCGAACTCGTGGACCGGCATGAAGAGTTGGGGAAGGAAAAGTTCCTCAATGAGTGCCTGAAGACCTTGCCCTTGATTTTTCATTATGCAGTCCAGCTACCGATTGTGGAACCGGACACCACAGAGATATCGGAGAGAGAACCAGACTCGGACTACAAAGCATTTGCCGATTTTCTTGGAGAAGACGACGGATCCAACCAAGTGTGGGATCCTGTAGGTGATGATGGTGTCACCAAAGAAGAAGGGGAGTGGGAAGTTATTTACCACAGCCTTGCGGATGACCTGTTGGACATCTACTCCGACTTGAAGAATCCCATGATGGCTATCGACCATAGAAGCGGAGCACAAATGAACGATGCAGTCTGGGAGTGGAAGTTCGGTTTCCAGAATCACTACGGCTACCATCTGGCTTCGGCGATCAAGGCCTTATATTGGCGTATGAGATATTGGTCCGACTCCTCCGAAGGTACAGGTTGATGTATGATTAGAACCTTTCGATGCGACAAGGTGGCTACCACTGCAACTCTAGTCCGATTTCCTGGGGCTTTTTCGGAACCGCATGCACCTTGAACTCCCAGCGCGCGTAACTTGGATCCCGGTCATAAAGAAAGATCTTTCCGGTATAGCCATTCTCTTCATTCGGTTGTTCGATCACAAACGGACCATAAGGCGCGGATCCGACATCTTCTACCACCAGGGTGACTTCCTCCTCGGGAAGGGGATTCAGCAGGTCACTCATTTCTTGGTCGGGGCCATCGCCTTGAAGGTGTTCGATCGACACACTGTCTCCCTGGATCACAACGACATCCCGTCCATCGATGCGTCCTTTCCAGTGGAGGATCGGGAGAAGGGCCTGACGAGAACTTGCCAAAAAGTCTTCATGAGATCTCTGCT
>JAJDBZ010000003.1 GCA_029261095.1 Candidatus Omnitrophota bacterium
CCCAAATTAATAAAAACGGCGGAAGGTTTATTGTTTATCCTGGAGACAGGTATGGAAAAACCGGAACGATGGCATTGGTTTCCTTGGCTCTCATTGACTTTCTTCGGGCAGAGAAGGGAAGTGAAGGCTTAGACCGGTGGGAATCGCTTCTTCAAGATTATTTGGTCAGTTTACTGAATTACCGTACCGAGACAGGTCTCTTCGATTCTTACTATGACGTCAATGATGGCACGGGGCGAGGGACGCCTTCCCCCTATTTCGATGGAGAGACCCTACTCGCACTTTGCAAGTCATGGCGGTATTTGGGACGCTCTGACCTGGAGGATCTCATTTGGGAATCGGCCGAATCCATGCAGCAGATCTATGTGACAGAGGCCCTGAAGAAAGACCCGGATAGTTCGGTAACCAAGGGCTTCTTTCATTGGGGTTGTCTCTCATATCTTGAATTATTTCTCGATGAGAAGGAGTTATCTGGCGTCTATGGAGAGCGTTGTCTCGACCTCGCAGTGTGGATGATCGATGTTCATAAGACACTCGAACGAACCCGCAACACCGCCTATGCACAAGAAGGAATCCTGGCGGCCTGGCAATGTGCCGATCTGATGGGAGACCGGTCAGCGAAACGGAAATTTGAGGGTGTGGTTCAGGAAGGCCTCTACAAGCTGACGACATGGCAAGTGGGCGTTTCAATCCAGAATCACTACCTGCGACGCATCAACCCAGATCCATGGTCGTCTGGTGGCGTTATGAACAAAAAGGACGATCCCCTCCTTCGAATTGATGTAACCCAGCACCAAATGCATGCTGTCCTTTTGGCCCGTCAGGCACTATTTGAATCGATGGAGGACGTTGAGAAATGAGGATTGGGGTTCTCTTTCGACCAATTTAAGTGGAAAATGAAGAAAAGTTGTAATCTGGCCAACACCTGATTCATCGGAAAGAACTAAAACAGGGAATTGTCGGGAATCAGTAAGGGGGAAAAACTAGAAATGACCGGACGTGTCCTGGAGATCCTAAATCTCTTTTTACAGAGATCTGTGGAAGAACCCTTTGAGGTGGAAGACCGTGAAGAATTCGTGGAGACCTTGGTTGCCCAGGGCCATCAACCCGATGAAATCTATGCCGCTCTGAATATAGTCGAGAATATTCAGGAAAGGATGGATGCTCCGATTCTCGGCGTTCCCCGGAGATCAACCAATCGCCTCTTCATGTTGCTTGAACAATACCAACTCAGTCCAGAGATTCGTGGATACTTGGATGAGATGACCCGGTTAGGGGTTCTGACTCCCCTGCAAAAAGAAGAAATCGTGGAACGAACATTCATGATGGATCCCGAGGAGATCAACCTTGAGCATATCGAGTTTCTCGTTGATGACCTCCTTACTGAAGAACCGAAGGATTTTGGTTTCTTCGATGAAACGATCAGCGATTACTATCATTAATACCCACTACGGAGAAAACACTTTTGAATCAATCCGATACTCAAGCTCCAGAGGAGAAGCTTCAATCTCTCCGTGAGATCATCGACCGTACCGACCGCGAGATCCTGGATCTTCTTAACAAACGGGCCAAGGTGGTTCTTGAAGTGGGGAGTTTGAAAAAGAAGAATTCCAAGGCCGGAAAATTCTATGTCCCCCATCGCGAGCGGGATATTTTCGAAAAGCTCATACAAAAAAACTCCGGTGACTTTCCGACCGCCGCGATTCCCGCAGTCTACCGCGAGATCATTTCTGCGTGCCGTTCCTTAGAGACACCCCTCAACATCGGATACTTGGGCCCTCCCTCAAGTTACTGTCACGCGGCGGCGCTTCAAAAATTCGGCACCTCGGCGACCTTTTTCCCCTATGACGGATTCAGCTCGATCTTTCGGGCGGTTGAAAAGGGGGAGTGTCATTACGGTGTCGTCGCGTTCCGTAATTCGACACAAGGCGTGATCACTGAGACCCTCGATAATTTCCAGCGATCGGAATTAAACATATACGCTGAAACTTATCTGGACATCCACCATCAGTTTTTATCGAAATCGGCTGCTGAGGAAATCAAGCGGATCTATACCCATGGCCAGGCTTTTGCTCAATGCCAGGAATGGCTCGAGAAGCATTTTCCCGACGCCGAGTATAGGGAGGTCTCCAGCACTTCCTTCGGAGCGGAGAAGGCTTCTCAAGAACCTGGAACTGGCGCCATCGCGAGCGACTTGGCCGCTCAGATGTATGATCTTCCAGTCCTTTTCTCAAATATTGAGGACAGATCCCATAACACCACCCGTTTTGTCATCATCGGTTACGATTCAGAACAGCCTACGGGGAGAGATAAGACATCAATGATCATTCATGTTAAGAATCAACCCGGCGCTCTCTTCGATTCCTTGGAACCCTTCCGAAAGACTGGGATCAACTTGACGCATATCGATTCCCGTCCAACTAAAGAGGAGCGATGGGAGTACCTCTTCTTTATCGAATTCGAAGGTCACCGAGAGGAATCGCGTGTCCAAAAAGCCCTCGCCGATCTTGAATCGCATTGCCTCCATGTGAAACTTCTAGGATCGTACGCAGACGAAGATCGCAAGAAGGAAGTGGAGTATGTCCATGCATCCACGGATCGTGAGTAGAGCGAATTAGCCCGAACAATAGTATGCAGGTCCAGCAGATTCTTGAAACCTGTTTGTATGTGGATGACCTTGAAGCGGCGCGTGAATTCTATTCTCAAGTTTTGGGTCTCACTTTGGTAACCGAAATGGAAGGGAGACACGTTTTCTTCCGTTGTGGCCAAACGATGCTTCTTCTTTTCAATCCCGATTCGACATCCAACCTTGAAAGTGCTGAGGAAGCTCCGGCCCATGGAGCCCGTGGCAGGGGACACTGTTGTTTTACCATGGACGAGGGGGATACCGATTCTTGGAGAGAGCGATTGAATCGCTTCGGTGTGGACGTCGAGAAGGAGACACAGTGGCCCCAAGGAGGCGTTTCTCTCTATTTCAGGGATCCCTCTGAGAACTGTCTGGAGCTTGCCACCCGCAGGGTTTGGGGTATTTTTGATTGATTCAATGTTGTATGAGTTATGATTCTCTATTGATGTTGTAATAATGTTGTAATATATTAAAACAGTTTTGGCGGTTAGCCCCGAAGAATATGATAAAAAGACTTACAGTGATTCTCGCCTTTATCATTGGGACTGTCTGCGTTTTGATCTACACCTATCCTGAATTCGTCGGAGAACGGGGCTCTCCCCCTTACGTGACTTCGTTGCTTCGGGAATCTCCCCAAACTATTTCCATTAAGTCGCCACTGTGGGATTTGAAAACTGAGTTCCCTGTTCAATGGGAAACGAAAACCAATCCATCAGGAAACACGGATTATCGATGGAGCGGAGTGATCGGATTGAACCCGGAGTCTCCTGGAATTGTGATCCAAGCCGGGTCCAAGGAGATCGAACAGGTTTCCAGCCCGACCGATCTTACTGGCATGAAAGAAGGATTCTTTTTCGATCCTGGGCCCGCTCCCATCCATTTCGCTAAACAGATTCGTTTCAATGATTCTGTCCGCCGCCCTTATGATGTTTCGATTCCTTCGGGTACAACCTGGATTCGCCTGGAGTGCAAGCGAATATCCAGTGATTCAAATCCTTTGATTGCGAAATTCTCATTGGATAATTCTTGGGAAGGATCGATTCCAATCGATTCGGTCGATTGGAATCCAATGTTTGTGGGTCCGATC
>JAJDBZ010000021.1 GCA_029261095.1 Candidatus Omnitrophota bacterium
GGATGCGATCAGTATGCACCCTGTCACCTCGAACCTCACCACCCCGATTTCTTTTGGTATGGCATCCATGGCGTCGAGCCACTGTTTACCATCATGGGCCCAGGCTGTGTGTCGGTCACTCGAGTCCACACCGCGGGAACCGATATGGCAATGGGTGTTTGGAGCGACGGCCGGATCGGCACGTTTCGTGGCATCCGCCAAGGCCGACACGGATATGGTTCCACGGTCTTCGGGTCGAAAGGGATCGTTCAAGGAGGCGGCTTCGATGGCTACGAACCGTTGATCGTCGAGATCGTTAAGTTTTTCAAAACGGGCAAACCTCCTGTCAGCGAGGACGAAACGATAGAAATCTTTGCGTTTATGGAAGCCGCCGAGGAGAGTAAGCGACAAGGCGGATGTCCTGTAACACTGGAAAGCGTGATGAAGAACGCCCAGGTTCAAGCCGCTGAAATCAAGTGATCCGCTGCAGGAAATGTAACGATAAATAGAGACAGGAAAGCGGGGGACCGTCACCCCCTTTGATAGCCAGAGTCGACCAAAAGCTTGCGATGAGGAGATACCAATGAGTCGTCAGTCGAGTGGAAAATCAGAAAAGCCATCACGTCGGGATTTCCTGAAACAGACAAGCGCCGCTTCCGCGGCGGCAGCGTTCACGGGGACGCTGGCTCCGGGCGTGTATGCCGGGGAAGATAACACCATCCGCTTGGCATTGATCGGCTGCGGCGGGCGCGGGAGCGGTGCGGTGGGCAATGCGATGCGGTCCGCCCATGGGCCTGTCAAACTGGTTGCCATGGCCGACATCGTTGAAGACCGTCTGAACTCCTCCCACAAGGTACTGAGTGAGCAATTCGGCGATCGGATAGACGTTCCCAGGGACCGGCAGTTCATTGGTTTTAACGCCTACAAGCAGGCGATCGACTGCCTCGGCCCCGGCGATGTGGCCATGCTAACCAATTTTTCCTACTTCCGACCGACCCAACTGGAATACGCTGTCCAGAAAGGGGTCAACGTCTTCATGGAAAAGTCGTTTGCACCGGATGCACCCGGTTTGCGGCGTCTCTTGCGAGCTGGAGAAGAAGCGGAAAAGAAGAACCTCAAGATTGCAGCGGGCCTGCAATGTCGCCACAGTGTGAATCGCCAGGAGTTGATCAAACGGATACGCGATGGAGAGCTGGGCGAATTGCAGCTCATCCGGGCGAACCGGATTCACAAGGTCCGCGGCATGGGCCCGAAGCCAGAAGGGTACGACGAACTCCTTTGGCAAATCAAGAATTTTACTGCGTTCTTTTGGGTGTCAGGCGGACTATTCGCCGAAATGAACATCCACCAGATCGACGAAATCTGCTGGCTCAAAGATGATTGGCCAGTCGCGGCACGCGGGATCGGCGGTCGGGCCGCCAACAGCACCAATCGCGGACAAGGTTTCGACTCGTTCTCCATCGAGTGGACCTTCGCGGATGGCACGAAGGCGACCGACGGGGTGCGCTGGCTCGGTGGACATTGCTTCAGCGAGTTCGCCACCTTTGCCCACGGCACGAAGTGTGCGGCTCAGTTTTCTGGAAACGTCCATGAGGGGACAACTAAGATCTTCAAGGACCAGCGAATCGCGAAGGACAATATCGTTTGGGAAGCTCCCGCAGAAGAACACAATCCCTGGGATGCCGAATGGAATGAGCTGCTCAGCAGCATCCGTAACGATAAGCCGCAAAACGAAGTCAAGCGAGCGGCCTATTCGAACTTTGCCGACCTGATGGGCCGGGCTGCCGTCCACTCTGGCAAGATCATCACATGGGACGAGATGTTCAACTCCAAATTCCAGTTCGTCGAGAATATCGACGCGATGGACTATGACACCGAACCGCCCGTCAAAGCCGACCCTGAGGGTTACTACCCGGTGCCCATTCCTGGCGAGTGGCTGGAGACTTAAGCGGTGGCGGGCGAAGCTATATCCATAAGACACACAATCGCAGTTTAAGCCCACGCCTCTCATTATTCTGCGAGTTCCAGCCCCTTAGGACACCAGTCACATTTCGCTGATCCATTGACCAACGCTTGGGAGATCAATTGGGCCGAGTGGCCCATTTCCATCTTCATTGTTGGGATTGGAGTCATCATCTAGGTTCTAGCAAAAGGGTCCCGACTTCTTCTATCTTATTCGCAGGTTTGCCCTCACACAGCCTTTTTGAGGCTTCCAACTGACCGCGTTTTCGCGCTTAGGCTCGTGGTCTTCACGGTTTCCACGGTAGGGGGTGTCTTGATTCCCAATCTGAGGGTCGCGGGTTCGAGCCCCGTTTCCCGCTCCACTAGTCTCATTACAGTTTCTGCTGTTTTCATCGGATCCTTGAACTATAGCCGTCTCCTTAGCTTCTTTTTTGTATGTTCATCTCTTGGATTTGGACTCGACTTTTGGGATTGAGGAGCCCTCATTGAGGCATTTGCCAATATCCTACATGTCCATCGTTAGAAAGAATGAGTGAAAAACTCGAAAAGGATTGAATTCGACGAGGCATCGGGATAAAACTACCCCAGGTGCCACACATTTCGATCACCCCCGCAGCGCCTTCCAACCGCCATTCACAAGAGACCTCCCAAAAAGTGAGGGCAAACGAATCGGTCACTGGAAGGCCAAAGACTGCGGCGCAACGGCAGCTTCGGTTGCATTTTGCGGTACCATTTACCGGAAGAATTCGCTAAGGGGGAATATGGTGAAGGTAAACCAATCACGAACGACCTCTCCGAGGACCATTAAACGGCTCCTAGCCGCCAATCGCAGCGAGATCGCAATTCGTATTTTTCGTTCGGCCCATGAACTGGGGATACGAACGGTGGCGATGTACTCGCACGAGGATCGCTATGCGCTGCATCGCTTCAAAGCGGACGAAGCCTATGAGATCGGCAATCCGGGCGAACCAATCCAAGCTTATCTGAAAATCGAAGACATTATCGCGTTAGCAAAAGAGCAAGACATTGACGCGATACATCCCGGCTACGGTTTCCTGTCGGAGAACCCACAATTCGCTCAAGCGTGCAGCGATGCTGGGATCGTCTTCGTCGGTCCGCGGGTCGAGACATTGGACCAGCTCGGCGACAAAATCTCGGCGCGCAAAATCGCCAAACAGGCTGGCGTCCAGGTGCTCGGCGGCAGCGGGAGCGCGATTCGTGACGCCAAACAGGGCAAAGGACTTGCGGCGAAGGTCGGATATCCGGTGATGCTCAAGGCTGCGCACGGCGGCGGCGGTCGCGGGATGCGTATCGTGCGCAAACCGAAAGAGTTTGACGCGGCATACGAACAGGCGCGGCGCGAGTCCCTGACGGCGTTTGGTAGTCCGGACATATTCGTTGAAAGGTTTATCGAACGCGCACGTCATGTGGAGGTCCAACTCCTCGGTGACCAGCATGGGAACCTATTGCACCTGTTCGAGCGAGAGTGCTCTGTTCAGCGACGACATCAGAAGGTTGTCGAAATCGCGCCGGCTCCTAATCTCGAGGCAGATGTACGCCAGGCTTTATGTGAAGCGGCGGTGACGATTGGCCGCGAAGTCAACTACGAGAACGCAGGAACGGTGGAGTTCCTGATCGATGCCGACACCAAGGAATTCTACTTCATCGAAGTCAACCCACGGATTCAGGTCGAGCATACGGTCACCGAGCAGGTGACTGGTGTGGACGTTGTCAAGTCACAAATCATGGTGGCTCAGGGGGTAACGCTCGATAACCCATCCATCGGCATTCCGACACAGGACGCAATCGCAACGAACGGGTTTGCTATTCAATGCCGGGTCACGACCGAAGACCCGGCAAATCACTTTGTTCCCGACTACGGTCGCATCTCGCATTACCGTTCGGCCAGCGGAATGGGGATCCGCCTCGACGCCGGCTCCGCATTCTCCGGAGCTGTCGTGCATCCTTTTTACGATTCGTTGCTGGTGAAGGTGACCGCGTGGGCGCGTCATTTCCCCGACGCAGCACGACGTATGGAAAGGTGTTTGCAGGAATTCCGCATACGGGGGGTAAAAACCAACATCCCGTTCCTGATCAAACTGGTGATGCACCCGACGTTCATGGCGGGGGAATGCACAACAAACTTCATCGACCAGACTCCGGAACTGTTTGACTTCCCGACTCGACGTGACCGGGCGACAAAACTCCTCACTTATCTCGCCGATACGATCGTTAACGGCAATTCGCTAGTGAAAGACCGCCCGAGAGCCGAGCGTCGTGCCCCTGCTCCGTTGCCGGAGATCGACGAACAATCTGCGCCCCCGGACGGCATGCGACAGAAACTGCTCGAGATGGGACCGGAAAAGTTCTCTGGGTGGCTAATCAAACAAAAACCGCTTTTGGTCACCGACACCACATTTCGCGATGCCCACCAGTCGCTGCTAGCCACACGGTTGCGCACATATGACATGCTGCAAATCGCCGATGTTTATGCACGGCTGTGCCCGGAACTGTTTTCAATCGAAATGTGGGGTGGAGCGACCTTCGACACTTCGATGCGGTTCCTAAAAGAATGTCCATGGCAGCGGTTGGCCGAAATGCGTGAGCGGATTCCGAACATCCTTTTCCAGATGTTGCTGCGTGCTTCCAACGCGGTGGGATATACGAATTACCCGGATAACGTGGTGAAAGCTTTCGTGGCCGAAGCGGCAGAGGCTGGCATCGACGTGTTCCGTGTGTTCGATGCACTGAATTGGGTCCCCAACATGAAGGTCGCGATGGATGCGGTCATTAAGAGCGGAGCGATCTGCGAAGCCACCATCTGCTACACCGGCGATATCCTGGACTCCAGTCGCGAGAAGTACAACCTGAAATACTACGTCGAGATGGCCAAGGAACTGGAGAAGATGGGCGCACACATTCTCGCTATCAAGGACATGGCGGGATTGTGCAAACCATACGCAGCGGAACGATTGGTAAAGGAGCTCCGTCGGGAGATTGGAATACCGATCCACTTCCACACGCACGACACGGGCGGAATGCAGGCTGCCTCTTTGGTGAAAGCGGCCGAAGTCGGAGTCCACATTGTCGATGCCGCCCTGGCCCCGCTCTCTGGTGGAACCTCGCAGCCGAACTTGAACACGCTCGTCGAGGCCATGCGATTCACGAAGCGTGACACGGGATTGCGAGGACAACACCTCGACGCAATCTCGGAATACTGGCGAACGGTGCGGGAGTTTTACACGGCCTTCGAAAGCCCAGTGCTGCCGGCGGGGGCGGATCTTTATCGACACGAAATGCCCGGCGGCCAATACACAAACCTTTACCAGCAGGCGCGCGCCCTTGGATTAGCCGATCGCTGGAGCGAAGTTTGCCAGGTATATGCCGATGTCAACCAGATGCTCGGCGACATCGTTAAGGTTACCCCTACTTCTAAAGCCGTTGGAGATCTCGCTCTGTTTCTCATCGCCAACGAAATGACAACGGAAGATGTGCTCTCAGGAAAGCGCGAGGTAGCGTTTCCCCAATCGGTAGTCGATTTGGTCAGGGGCGGAATGGGACAGACGCCGGGCGGCTTCCCGCGCAATGTGCGTAAACGAATTCTCCGCGGTGAAAAGCCATTTCGCGGCCGCCCAGGGGCAAAACTTCCCAAGGCCGACTTCGAAGGGACGACCGAAACTATCCGCCCGCTGGTTGACCAGGAACCTTCGCGTCGTCAAGTCGTTTCGCATCTCCTCTACCCGCAGGTCTTCACCGACTTTGCACGGCATCAACAGACCTACGATGACACTAGCACTCTGCCAACTCCAGCGTTCCTCTACGGCCTGGAACCGGGGGAGGAAATCGCGGTCGAAATCGAACCAGGCAAGATATTGATCGTTCGCTTCCTGACTATGGGCGACCCCCACGAAGACGGCCGCCGCACAGTGTTTTTCGAAATGAACGGCCAGCCGCGTGAAATTACTGTGACCGATCGCGCATTAGAACCGGAAACTCCACGTCGCCCCAAGGCCGATCCCTCCAACCCCGATCACGTGGCCGCGACCATGCCCGGGATGGTGGTAAACATCGCGGTTCAACCCGGTGACGCGGTCGCCAAAGGCCAAAAACTCTTGATGCTGGAAGCCATGAAAATGCAGACCATGGTCGCCACCGAACGAGATGGTAAGATCGCTGATGTTCACATCCATCCTGGCACACAGGTCGAAACTGGCGATCTGTTGGTGACCATCGAGCCGTGAACGAAGAACCGAATGTCGTTTCCTCGAGCGAGATCGAACTTATCAAATCCGACACCTTCGTAAGGACGATTGAGTCCTACCGAAAACTCCCCTCGACTAATGATCTGGCTCTCCAGCGTGCGACGTGTAAAGAACTTGACACGCCTTTGCTTGTGCTTACCGAGATCCAAACCGCCGGCCGAGGACGTGGCAGCAACCAATGGTGGTCATCGCCGGGCGCTCTGACGTTCTCCCTTCTGATTGATACGAAGGATAGCGAGCTGAGGGTAGGAGGCGATCCTCGGCTTTCCCTGGCTACAGCACTGTCTGTGCGTGACGCCTTCCGCAAAATCCTCACAGGCGGTGATATTCAGTTGAAGTGGCCCAACGACGTCTACATTGGGTCACGCAAAGTTGCTGGAATCCTACTTGAACGATCCTCGATTTCCCCGGACCGACTTGCGGTGGGTATTGGAATCAACGTCAACAACTCGATGTCGGCAGCACCCGATGAGATCCGAACGCGCGCGACATCTCTTCATGATACGAGCGGATCGCATTTCCCTTTGTGCGATGTATTAACGACGATTTTGAAACAGATCGCAATTCGTTTTCGCATGTTGACAGCGGAAGATTCCTGGCTGGCCGAAGAGTGGGAGAACTCCTGCCTTCTACACAATCGTATCGTGCAGGTCAAATCCGGTAAACGCCTCATCGAAGGTGTGTGCCACGGCATCGACGAGCAGGGCGCCTTGGTGATTGACACCCAATCGGGATTGCAGCGATTAGTCAGCGGGGTCGTTCTTCGATTTGATTGAAAATGGCTATCGTCTTTTCTGTGGTTGGCCGAAATCATGTTTCGAAATCGAATGGGAAACGCGGTATGAGTCGTATGGATGGGTCGTGGCTTGTTGCCGGTTGAAGGGGTAGAGAGGAGACTGCACTCCCATTCCCCCTATTGTCTTAGACTTGCAGATTATATGATCGATTGAGACCCAGAGACCCCAGCGTGTCGGGTCCCAGAAAAAGTTCCAGTCGACAAATTGCGAAAGAATTCTCCGGTGAGGCTAAACTCAATTCGATCGATGAGATACACCCTGATTACCACACTCTTCCTCCACTCTATGCTGAATTGTACGGCGCAAGCGCCTCGAGAACTCCCCATTCAGGTCGGAGATTTTTTTCAGCAGATCCATCGACCGCAAACCGAAGCGCCACCCGGTGTTGAATTCTCCAATCCTCTACCCTGGTACCCCAGTCTCGAACCCCTCGTGGGGTCTCGGGATAAAGTCCGCGATGTCGCCAGGTCAGGGAATGAAATCGCGGTGGCCGCCGAGAGCGGGCTGTACTTTGGCGATGGCGAAAACTGGAAACTCGCCATGCCGATCGAAGGAGACACACGTTGGGCGCCCATCGATGTCCGCGCGGTGACTTATGACGAAGGAGGCCACTTATGGTTTGCCGCACCTCAAGGGGTGGGGTATCGCATCATTGAAAACGAGTGGCGTCTTTTCACCGGAGCCGATGGATTGCCCTATAACGATTTCACCTGTATGGCGAAGGGTCCTAGAGGGGTTTGGTTCGGAACGACCAATGGCGCCATCTATTTCCAGAATCGTTCGTTTTCATTCCGGCAAGGGCGACGCTGGCTTTTAGATAACCATGTGAAAAACATCGTCATGACCCAAACGGGCGACCCATTGTTCGACACTCCAAATGGAGTTTCCCACATCCAAAACCTTCCCATGACCCTGGAGAAGAAAGCCGCTTTCTACGAGGACGAAATTGAAAAATACCACCGCCGGACCGAGTTCGGTTACGTGAACCCGGCTAACCTTAAAATTCCCGGTGATAAGAGCACCGCTGTTCCGACCTACTCCGACAACGATGGTTTCAATACGGGCCTTTACCTCGCGGCGATGAGTTTTGCCTACGCGACCACGGGCGACGAAATATACCGGCAGCTCGCTCACAAATCTTTTCGGGCGCTGGCCTTCCTCAGCGAGGTCACCCAAGGCGGTGAGTACGGCGGCCCCGAGGGGCTCATCGCGCGCAATGTCATCCCCACCTCGGAACCCGACCCGGGCGCGATCTACAGCGAGGACTACGACATCAAGCGCAACCAGCGGGACTCCCTCTGGAAGATCCTCGACCGACGTGTCCCCATCGATGAGACGGGCGAATGGTATTGGAAGGCCGACGCGAGCTCCGACGAACTGGACGGGCACTTCTTTGGCGCGGCCATCTACTTCGATCGCGTGTGCCAGACAGAGGAGGAGAAGGAAACCGTGCGCGTGGTGGTGCGCCGGATTATCGACCATCTCATCAAGCACGACTCCAACCTGGTCGATTACGACGGCAAACCGACACGCTGGGGGCAATTCTCTCCCGATGATCTGAACCGAAACCCCGCCTGGCACTCGGAGCGTGGGCTCAACTCTTACAGCATTCTGACCTATCTCACCATCGCCCATCACATTCTTGGCGATGAGAAGTACCGCGCGGAGTACCTCAAACTCGCCGATGACCACGGGTACGGGATGAACGGGATGACGCAGCCCAAAGAGCTTCCGGGGCCGAATTCACCCGGCCATCAACCCGACGACAACATGTTCTTCATGAACTACTACCATCTCATTCGGTATGAAACCGACCCGACCTTGCTCAGCATGTATCAGTACGCACTCCGGGATCTTTGGAAATACGAACGCCTCGAACGCAACGCCTTTTCAAATTTCATATATGCCGCCTGCGCCCGTGGAAAATCGCGCACGGACCAGTGGGGGACAACCGACCTTTCGCCGCCGATGGAATGCTACGAAGACGCGGTCGATACCCTGACCCGTTACCCCCTCGACCTCATCGAATGGCCCATGTCAAACGCCCACCGCATCGACCTGATCCCCATGGGCGATCACCAAGAGGGCCCACCCGAAATCGGCAGCCGTGTCGACGGCCACGTCTTCCCCATCGATGAACGCCAAGAGACCTACTGGGACTGGGACCCCTGGGAACTGACCTCGGATGGAGACGGCACCCGCCTCCGCCCCGGTTTCCATTATCTGCTCGCTTACTACATGGGGCGGTATCATGGGTTTGTTGAGGGGTAGAGGAGGTCGTTTCAGAACCGATTGACGCCTACCTTTGGTGGTAACAGAATCAAGACACTCAGGACAGCCAGCGACGTCGAGCAGCGGAAGCGTTGGGGTCTTATGCGCGATGTCGCGGCCCAAAGGTGTTATGAAGAAACCATATAACGATTGTTAGGACGCGTTAATCATGCAACGAAGCGAACTTATAGGACAAGATAAGATCGAGCTACTTGTAAACGCCATATTTGCAGGCCAATCCACAGTCTATGAGTCATATTCAAAGTACGGTTCCGATACTTCCATCTTTTATGACACAAGCAGCCTGAATACGTATATCGAAACCGAAAAAAAAAAGGGTGAGCGGTTTATTCATTTGGCAATACACTATCCTGAAACAAATGGATTTGTTCATAAAGGAAAGATCAATCTGAATCCCGCAAAATGCACAGGCGCTAATCATAAATACCAAACGAATGGCTGGGGTCTAATTCATTTCCAAATAGACTTCAAAGGATCTGAAACGTCAGAATGCCGAATTGCTGTTAACTCTGAAAAAAGAGCTGTAGCCTGGAGTGACACATATCCTGATTTACGTTCTCCAACTTTGTGGGATTGGAAATTGGTAGAGAAAAATGCCCGCAGGCTCATCAGAGTTTTACGAAAATGCGCCTAACAAGCGCCTGCAGTCCGTAGCCCGGGAACCCTTTCCCGGGACCAGGAATCTCACACGCTGGTTGATTCGCAGCGAATCCCGGCGAGGGGTCGCCGGGCTACTTTGAAACGCTATCCCCTTGACCTCATCGAATGGCCGATGTCCAACGCCCACCGCATCGATCTGATCCCCATGGGCGATCACCGGGAGGGACCGCCCAAGATCGGCAGCCGGGTCGACGGACACGCCTTCCCCATCGACGAGCGTCAAGAGACCTACTGGGATTGGGATGCCTGGACACTGACCTCGAATGGAGATGGAACCCGCCTAAGACCCGGCTTCCACTATCTGTTGGCTTACTACTTGGGGCGGTATCATGGGTTCGTGGAGGGGGCGAGGAGGTCGTTTCAGAACCGCTTGACGCCTACCTCTAGTGGAAACAGAATCAAAACACTCAGGACAGCCAGCGACGTCGAGCAGCGGAATGGTTGGGGCCTTATGCTGCGATGTCGCGGCCCAAAGGTGTTGTGAAGAAACCATTTACCATTGTTCGAGGCATAAGATGATGGACGATATACCCATCAATATCGCGATCTTCGAATTTCCGTACGAAGATGATCCAGCCGCCACATGCAGGGGCGTATCGCACGATACGAAGGACAACGCCATTCAACTGGCGTATGACATGGTTCTAGATCAAGGTGTTGACGGTCATGACGTGAAACGGATCTTTTCGGAATGGCAACCCTCTTCAACCATGACAGCGTTCATAGAGAGGAACTGCCCCAATGCCCATGTGACCTGGTCGTTCCAGGAAGGAGACGAAGCGAAGTTCGCGAAGGAAATGAAGAAGCTGTACACTAAAAGGTGGTGGCAGTTCTGGAAGTAGGAGTCTCGAACAACCGGCTGAACCATACTTTTCAAAACGCGCGAGTTTTGAAAAGCCGCCTGCTGCCTCCTCAGAAACTGAACCTTGACTTGTTCGAGAACTTCAATGGGTGTCATTCCGACCGAATGGGAGGAATCTGATCGACGCCGAAACCTCTCGATTTGCTCTCAACCCAAATGGAGGGTCTCGGTCCCCTCCGCAACTTTTTGGGAATGACACAGAGGAACTCACCCAACAGATTTCTCCCTTCGGTCGAAATGACACCTAACTCAACCCGCGCCCTCGTGGTGGTGCGGGTTTCGTCTGCGTAGACGACGGGATTTATCCCGTTGCGAACTTCGAACCGTCGTGGGCTGAGACCGGTTCCCACCAACCTCGCGACAGGTTAAAACCGTGTCGCTACGCATACGAAGTCCATACCACAAGGGTATGGACTAGGTGGGAGTTTTAAGTGGGCCGGAATTATTCCCAATTGTTCTTGCATTTAGTTTGGGCGACGAAGAATCGCGAGCCTTGGTTGACCGAAGGAATCACTGAAGAGGTTCATTCGGTCATCTTCAAGAAATGCCAAGAATTGGAATGTCCCCCGATCGCGGTCGGAGGAATTGAGGACCACGTGCATCTTCTTTGCGAATTTCGTCCAAGTCTGTCTCCCTCCGAGCTAGTCAAGGAGGTCAAAGGAGCCAGTTCGCATCTCATCAATCATGTCCTGAAACCCGGTGATGTCTTCCGCTGGCAAGGAAGATACGGTGTCTTTTCTTTAACCAAAAAAGGTGTTCCCCGCGTAAAAGACTACATTCTCAATCAACGTCAACACCACGCGGAGGGATCAACTCACCCCGACCTCGAACGTGTCATGTAACCCAACCCGCACCCTCGCGGTGCGGGTTTCGTCAGCATAGCGACGGGATTCATCCCGTTGCGAACTTCGAACTGTCGCGGACTTCAACCCGTCTCAATCTCAATCGTCCCCGCCGGTGAAGGCGAGAAGAATGTTCAGGGCGGCGACGAAGATGTTGAACAAACCGGCAAAGAGCATGAGGGCTCCTGGAATGGGGCTGTCCGCTTCGGGGTTGTTCAAGACATCGCTGGTTGCGAAAACGAGGATGCAGACACCGAAAATTCCGATGGCGCCGCTGATGAGCACTCCAAGGATGCCGATGTTCAGGAATGAGTTGAGGATGACTACCGCGATGATTGAGGCAAAAATCCCGAACCCGAGTCCCTTCGGAGCTGAGAAGGTGCGCTTGGTGGACATGACATACATCGTCACCGCGGCAAACACGATTGCTGTGATCCACATTGCCGACCAGACTAGATCCGGCGCGATGACACTCGCCATAAAGAGAATAGGCGCTAAAACCAATCCCGCCACGAATCCATCCCCGATCAAGGCCGCCAGGCCCAAAACCGGATTTCCCCGGGCAGCCATGGCAACCATCGGCATCACATTGAGAAGAATCATCGCCAGGATCCAACCCATCCAACCCGAAAAGAGATTGACGACCGCCGGAGTCGACACACCGACATAGCCGCCCGCGATCGCGGCAGCCACACCCAAGCTCAAATAGGCATAGGTCTTCTTGATGACGGAGGCTTGGCGGTCCACCAGCTCCCGGGTTCCGAACATCTTGTCTCCGAACGTCAGGTCGCGCGCATAAGTGTTCACCGTGTTACCCCTTTCGAACTGCGAGTTCATTGGTGGCGGGCTGAAATCAGCCAATAACCCCATTATTACAAACCCGAACGGAAAAACAAGAGGAAAAAATAATTTGACAAGTAGGGAGAATCCGACGCTGTTATTGGCCCTGGTCCGGTCCGCTCAACAACCAGGCTTCATTAAACCAAGCATGCTTGATCGTCTTTCCTTGGGCCTCCGCCTCGTTGACATAAGTGTAGGTGGCGTGGATGAGGCCGTCGGCGGTCAGGATGAGAGTCGGGTAGGAGGCGGTGACGCGGCCCTTTTCCGGATCGAGTTTTTCCAGGTAGCGCTTGCGGGTCCAGGTTTCTCCTTCATCCTCTGAAAGATAAAGCGAGAGTTGGTGACGGCCCTTGGGGACATCGTTCACCGCCAGGATCCAGTTGCCGCTCTTGAGGCCAAGAACCGCGACACTCGATCCGGAGTTTAGGATATCGAGAGGAACCTCGGTCCAGGTCAGGCCGCCATCGGTGGATTCTGCGCAGCGGGTGACCGGCGAGGCGCGCATGTACGCGACGAGGACCCCATTCTTCTTTTGCACGATGGAGGGTTGGATGCCGAAGGATTCGAGGGGGCGGCTGAACTCCCAGGTTTCTCCCGCATCCTCAGTAAAAGCAAACAGGGTGCAATCGAAAGTATCGGAGTAGAGCCCCAGCATCATCCGCTTGTCTGAGAGCATGATGGGAGGTTGACGGGGCAGCCATCCGATCCTCTGGAACAGCTTGTCGCTGTACATATCCCGACGCTCTTCAAACTCCTGGAGGTAGTCGGTCTTCTGGTCATCTGTCAGCAAATCACTTTCCTGGACCATGCTCAATCTCGATTCCAAAAGTTTCGGGAAGGCGGTCTCACCCTCTTTCGGCCGGACAAAGAGAGCGTCCTGCCAATCCCAAACCGGCGGACCATCTCCCTCATAATCGGTCGAGGTGCGGTACATCGGGAAAAAACTACGGGTCTCGTTGTCGAGGGAAGAGGTCCAAAAGAGCCAGAGGCGTTTGTCGGGATCGATGAACAGAGTGCAGTTCTGATCCGGAAGATTCTGATTGTCCGCCATCGCGAAGGGGTCGGACCATTTACTTTCGCCCTTGTTTTTGCGCGCGCCGCGAATGACCAGGGTGTCATCCTTGCGCTCCCCCTTTCCGTGGAACCAACACGCGAGGAGATCACCCTCGGCGGTCTCCACGATGCTGGAAGAATGGTTGTGAAAATCCTCCGGGGGAACGATGAGTTCGGACACATAGTGGGATGGTTCGCCCGAAATCAGTAATACTATCGAGACAAGAGCGGTCAGCGCCACAGTAATTCCCTCCTCGCTTGGGTCTCTATCGGAAACTGGAGTTCAAGATAAGGTGAATAGCCATTTCCCGCAATCCATTGGATTGTGAAATCGCATGGGCGAGGCGAATGATTTACGATCACGGTTTTTCCCGATAAGATCTAAAAACAGCAGGCATTGGCGAGGGCTGGTACCGTGGTAATGAAAGATGCGAACAAAGGATCAGTTGAAACAATTTCCAAGGAGACCAACCTATCCTCGAACCGCTTTGTTCGAATGCTTTTTATTGTCACCGGCTCGGTCTTCGTGGGATTGGGGACTCTCGGTGTCATACTCCCGCTTCTCCCGAGCACTCCTTTCTTTCTGTTGGGCGCGGGTTGCTACGCACGAGGTTCAAAACGGTTCTACATCTGGTTATTGACCAACCGTTATTTTGGAGAATACATCCGCGATTGGCGGGAGAATAACGGGATACCATTCCGCTCAAAATTGTGGGTGACTTTCGTGCTGGTCACCACGCTGTGCGTCACTGCATATCTCATGTCTCCCGTTCTCTATGTCCAACTCCTTCTAGTCACAGTCGGGATAGGAGTCTCCTGGTATGTTTGGCGACTCCCGACGAAGGAGGAAGACAGAGACGGGTAGTCATGAACTCCCCCTTCTAAATTCGTTTGGAAATGGATTTTGAGGAATGGTCGTTGCCATAATTTCACGTACCATTCTCGGTCTGAATTTCAGACCCGCGGTCACCGCCGTATTCATTTGTGTTTAATGTATTGATTCCTTTTCATTCGCTGTAAAAAACCAATCCAAAATCCAGTTATTGAAAATCCAAAATGATCATGTACCATCAATCCTCGAAAGGGAGAGATGTCCGAGGATTATTCGAAACAAGATAATGTGAACCGACTCGAGACTTCCAACCGCTCCCGGTTCGGCGTGGGCTATTTCCCAATCACTCTAATTCTCATTCTTGGAATGCTTTGCGGCTTGGGGGTCTTCACATTCGGTTATGGCGAAGGTTGGAGTTATCTCAGTCCCGATCCAAAGGCCTGTGTCAATTGTCATGTGATGCAGGACCACTACGATTCCTGGTTGAAATCTTCCCACAAAGATGTCGCCGTCTGTAACGACTGCCACCTCCCTCATGACTTCATCGGCAAATGGATGACGAAAGCCGATAATGGGACCTTCCACTCCATCGCCTTTACCACAGGGGGTTTCCCCGATCCCATCAGGATCAAACCGCGAAACCGTCGCGTGACACAGGGCGCTTGCCTTCATTGTCACCAGGAATTCGTCAACCACATGCTCCCCGCAAATCAGGGGGACGACATGTTGAATTGCATTCACTGTCACACAGACGTGGGCCACGCGCTCCGTTAGACCCGCATCGACTCGAGGAGGAAATTGAATGACTATCCGAAGGACTCCAAAATCCAATAGAGAATCCGGCTCGGCCATGGGGCTCGCACTAGCGTTTGTGCTTGCGGTATTGGCGACCCTTGTCGTGACCCTCATCCTCGTCCGAATGTTCGAACACAAACAGGCGGAACGAACTCCTTTCGTCCGTCTGGTCGAGGTTGATGAGATGACCACGGATCCGCGCCCATGGGGTGTCAACTGGCCGCACCAATACGACGGTTGGCGGTCGACCGCCGGCGACAAATTTTACGGTGGCTCGAGCGCCATGCCCGCCAGCAAACTTGAGTTGCAACCCTATCTCAAGCGTCTCTACGCGGGTTACGCTTTCAGCATCGATTACCGCGAGGCGCGCGGTCACGCCTACATGCTCTACGACCAGGGGGTCACTGAACGAGTTACCAAGAAACCTCAGGCGGGCGCCTGCATGCACTGTCATTCCTCCATAACCGTTCTCTATCGCAAGACCGGTCTGGAGGCGATGGGGAAACCTGCCGATGATGAAGCACTCAAAGAGAGTTTCAACCTGCCCGCGGTGATGCGCGGGTTCGAGGAACTCAGTCAAAAACCCTACTCGGAGGTCTTCCAAGCCCTACAATCAACCCCAGATGGAACGCCGGAGGAGGACCCGGATTTCCCACACCCGCCAGGTGGAGGTTTCACCGGAGAAATGGCAGGTCACCCTGTGGCCGAAGATTACAAGTCGCAGGGGAACGCTCATCCTGTAACCTGCATCGATTGTCACAACCCGGGTTCGATGGAGACCCGGGTCACTCGCCCGGGATTCATTCGAGGGATCGCCGCTCTCGCCGAGGGGGAAGCTCCGGTGCCCCATCTACCCAGTATCGCAAAATGGCGAAACGGCGATCGCTCAAGACCCTACGATCCGAACGTCGACGCCAGCCGTCAGGAGATGCGCACCTTCGCCTGCGCCCAATGTCATGTCGAATATTATTGCGCGAACAAGATGACCCTCACCTTCCCTTGGGGAAATGGTCTCGCCTCGGAGGATCTCGAACAATTCTGGGAAGAAACGACCTTCCCGGACGGGACTGAGTTCTACGACTACAAACACGGCGAGACCGGCGCGCCAGTTTACAAGGTCCAGCACCCCGAGTTCGAACTCTGGAGCCAGGGGGTCCATGCCAGAAGTGGAGTCTCCTGCGCAGATTGCCACATGCCTTACCAACGTGTCGGCGCCATGAAGGTGAGCGACCACAATGTCCAAAGTCCGCTCAACAACATCAACCGAGCCTGCCAGACCTGCCACCATGTCCCCGAGGAGGAACTCCGCTCACGGGTGGAAGGCATTCAGGAAAAGACAGTGGCGATGACCGACCGCGCGGGCGAAGCGATGACTCAGATGTTGGACGCGATCATGGAGGCGAAGGCCTCGGGGGTATCAGAGGATGACTTGAAGGAGATTTATGAGTTTCAGCGCAAATCGATGTGGCGTCTCGATTACATCTCCAGCGAAAACTCGAAAGGATTTCACGCGGACCAAGAGGCGATGCGACTCCTTGGCGAATCGATCGATTACAGCCGTCGAGCCGAAACCATGGCCATCCGCCTCCGCGCTCCGGAAGCTCCTTCAACCGCCGACCTCCCCACCGAACCGGTCCAGGGGGTCACTCCTGAGGAGAAGCCGTCGACCGATGGGGATTTGGGAGAGGGATAGAAAGACCCTGGGGGCACCTTGTCGGAGGATTCCCTTCGCCATCACTCGAACTGACCATGGCGGTTGCCTTGCACATTGGGTGATCTTGCAATATCAATTAAACCCTTTGTTGAAGGAGAGCGATGCAACAGAACACGTAGGGCTGCGTCACCAGGAACAAGCCTCGTACTTAATGACCCCAAACGCTGCAATGAAAGGTGGAGGAATAGACTATCATGGGTTTCACGCCAAAATGATCGGACTATTAACGGTCATCCGGAATAGGATTTTCTCTATTCTCAAAAACCTCCATATCCTCCATCCATGGGTAGGGAAAGGTGTAAGGACCCCCCTGGATGGCGGGCACTACCAAGGAATCCGACTGGCGCGCGCTCCCGAAAGCGAAGACCCCCCCGAAACCGTCGAGAACATAGAAGCCGTCATTGGCTGAAGAAAACTCGAGGTCTTTGAAGATCGAGGCGGCATCGAACCCGATGAGGCTGGGATCGCCTTCGTCGATGTCTGTGCTCGGATCATCGAATCCTTTGGTGACATACGGCATCCCCACAATCGAACGGGGGGAAGGATCATCGTTGGAGACTCGATTATTCGCGAAGTATACCGGGTTGGTTTCATCATCCACCGGCACTGGATGAATCCCGTCCCAACCATCCAGAATTACCAGGCCATTCTGGGAAGGATGGAGTTCCATGTCCCTCGCGATATCGAGACCGGAGAAGAGGGGCCAAAAGTAGTTTGAAGAATCCAGCAATCGAAGGGGAACCGGGTCATCCTCTTTCGAATAGGTTCCGGGTGGGATCTCGATCCCTTCCGCGTTCAGATGCCTTCGCCCACCTTGGCTGTCAAGAATGACAAATCCCTCCGGGCGGTTGTCGGATTCGATATCGATGACCACAAAAGCCACCGCTCGCAAGGATGCTCCTCCCGGCGAAGGCATTTCAGGACTCCGCAGCGAAGGATCAATTGGGATGTCGAATCCAAATACATTGGGAAGATTCGTCGCCTCGATGAGCGAAGTCTCCGTCGCCCTCTTGACCGATCCCGCTCGATAAATCGCACCGTAATCGGTCAAGACCCAGAAACCCCGGCCATCCGCCGACATCTCGAGATCGACTGCCCTCCCCTGAGGGAATCTGTCCATTTCATCCATAAAGAAGAAGTCTTGCATGATGTTGCAAGATGGGTTCTTCACAAAGTGTGTGGCGCCGTACCCATCCAGAACAACCAAATCGTCATCCGTGCTTCCGCTTATTGTACAGGAAACTTTCTCGAGATCACGGGCGATATCAAATCCAAAGAAGACAGGCCCCATGATCGAGGGTGGGTTTCCAACCGGACTTCTGCCTCCCATGGAATCGAGTATGTAGTATCCACTGTCGGCCATCATCGGAACGAACGTGGATGTCTGTGTAGGAGTCGGCGTGGGTTCCTCGGTCGATGTGGGAGTTGGAGTGAAGGTCGGTGTCTGGGTGACCGTTTCAACCAATGTTGCCGGCCAATACCCGGATTGAATTGAGAAACGTTCACCCGCGGTCGACCCCGCATCGGGTTGGCCGATCGTGCCAGAAAGCGAAAAATCTTGTCCTCGGCTCTCTCCTCCACCCCCATCGATGGTGAAACTTGAGATTTCCCTCGCGTCCTGAGCCAAGATGGGAGTGAGACAAAGAACCAAAGCAATCCCACATAGATGGAAACGGATTACGACCGATACCCGTCTATGGTGGGTTCGAGATCTTGGCTGATTGAATGGTGGAATCTTCAAGTTCATCGATAAGATCCTTAGAATTCCACAATCACAGTGACAACGATGTCCGCAGTGGTGGGGGCCCACGGCGCGGTGGTGGTAATGATGACATCGATTCGGTCCCCCGCTGAAAAGGTGTCTGTGTCTTTAGCCTGGGTGGAAAAATCGTATTGCGTGTTGGTCCCATCAAGGACAGCGGTCAATCCGATTCCGGTTCCATTCACCCTCGGTTCTACTGTTAAGGTTCCGTTTGTGCGCGTGGCGTTACTCGCTACAGTGATTCCGACAATTGAGCCGGCGAAGGGCACGACTACCTCCGCGTTTACGGTCGCGCCTAAGAGGGTCAGAATAACGCTGGATTGACTTGCCGCCACATCGTCCTGGTTCCATGTCCCAGCGGTGTTCCTAAAACCACCGGCTGCCGATATGTCACCGGTGATACTGGTGTTTCCGCTGGTGTCGAGGGTCAACCGATCGCTGGTCCCCAATGCGTTCCCAACGGATATCTTGAAGGTGTCAGAATCCGAATCGTCCACACCCATCGTGAACTCGCTGGTTCCCCCAATGGCAAATTCAATGGCGGGGTCGCCTGTGGTCGCTCCGCTTTCATTCTCGATCTTCAGTTTAACAGCGCCAGTCGCATTGGCGATGTGAAGAATTTCATCGACACTTGTTGTTCCGATTCCGACATCAAATCCACCGGTCAGTGCGAGGTCTGCGTCTAGGGTCAACGTATCGGCCAATTGAGCACCATTAACGCTATCATCGGTGACTCCTATAGTTACCGCATCGATGACCGAGAACCCCGTTATCGAGATCGCATTTCCCTCCTGAAACTGCAGCGTATCGGTAGGGGAGTCTGCAACGGGGTTTGAACCACTCGGCGCGCTGATTGATTGAAACAGGTTCTGAGCTCCAGCTGAATCGATGGCAGCATCCAGATCGTCGAGGACATCCTGAACGTTGGTGGAGGTGGAGTTGTTGAATTCATCGAATGCGCCGACCAGAAAAGCTCCGCTATCGTTGGCGGCGGCCGTTGCACTAATATCGGTGGTGGAGACTATTCCCGCTTCCGCCGGGGTCTGGTTGATCCATTCACCACTGGCTGAGTCGTAGGAAAGAAGTTCGTTGTTGGTCACCGAGGTGATGGTCACATCGGACAGAGTCGCGATCGGATCGTCGGTTAGGTCGTCGTCATCGAGGGCGCCGTCGGTCACAATCGCGTCAAACTCGGCAGCCGTATCGATTTCGGTTTCGATGATGAGGTTGTCGCCGGAGGCCGCTTCCAGCTCGGCGGTGGTATCCCACTCGGTGTCGCGGGTGATGGCCGCGTCGATGTTCCCGTCGGGGACTGTGTCGTTGTTGGTGAAGACATCGGTGACATCCGTCAGTTGCGACTCCACCTCGGCTTCGGTGTCGAGCTCTGTCTCAGTCAGGACATCGGTCATAGTGAGTCCGCCGACTCCATCGCTGAGGGGAGCGGTTCCCGAGCCACCGGAGGTCGCCATCGTTTCGACATCGTCGTCGGTCACATCATCGTCATCGAGAGCACCGTCGTTGTTAGTGAAGACATCGGTGACATCCGTCAGTTGAGTTTCCACTTCGGCTTCAGTGTCGAGTTCCGTCTCGGTCAGGACATCGGTCATCGTGAGACCGCCGACTCCATCGCTGAGGGGTGCCGTTCCCGAGCCGCCGGAGGTCGCCATCGTTTCCACATCGTCGTCGGTCACATCGTCGTCATCGAGGGCGCCATCATTGTCGGTAAAAACATCGGTGATATCGGTCAGGAGAGATTCCAACTCCGCTTCCGTGTCGAAATCGGTGGTCGACATGATCCCGGCTTCCGCAGGGGTCTGGTTAATCCACTCGCCCGAGGTGGAGTCGTAGGAAAGGACTTCATTATCGGTGACCGATGTGATCGTCACATCGGACAAGGTCGCGATCGGATCGTCGGTGAGGTCGTCATCGTCCAGCGCGCCGTCAGTGACAATGGCGTCAAACTCAGCCGCGGTGTCGATTTCGGTCTCGATGATGAGGTTGTCGCCGGAGGCTGTTTCCAGTTCGGCGGTGGTGTCCCACTCCGTATCGCGGGTGATGGCGGCGTCGATGTTGCCCTCGGGGACTGTGTCGTTGTCGGTGAAGACATCGCTGACATCGGTGAGGAGCGCCTCGAGTTCGGCTTCCGTGTCGAAATCCGTGGTCGACATGATCCCGGCTTCGGCTGCGGTCTGGTTGATCCAATCGCCGCTGGCGGAGTCATAGGACAAGACTTCGTTGTCGGTGACCGAGGTGATGGTGACGTCGGAGAGGGTGGCGATCGGGTCGTCGGTGAGGTCGTCGTCATCAAGGGCGCCGTCGGTGACGATCGCGTCGAACTCCGCCGCCGTATCGATTTCGGTTTCGATGATCAGGTTGTCGCCGGAGGCCGCTTCCAACTCGGCGGTCGTGTCCCACTCGGTGTCGCGGGTGATGGCCGCGTGGATGTTGCTT